>JACVJA010000257.1 GCA_015661035.1 Candidatus Calidifonticultor daggyaiensis
GGCAGCGGCATACTTTGCCAAAGAGTCGCTTTAAGGTATGCCATGATAGATAAATTGCGACAAGAATTTTCAATACCTTTTTTATGTTCTATATTTCGTGTATCTAAGAGTGGTTATTACAAGTGGCTTAATAATGGTATTTCTGAGAGGGCAAAAAAAAGATGAGCAATTAAAACTTCATATTGTATCATTTAATAAGCGTAATCATAATGTATAAGGAACTTGTTTCTTATGGCTGTTAGGAAGCGTAAACCTTCACCTGTAGAAAAGTTTTTGGTGTAGACTTAAAACTGAATTGATTAATGGGAAAAAATACAAAACAAGGGCAGAGGCAATCACTGATATTGTGAGGTATATAGAGATATTTTATAATAGGGAAAGGATACAGTCTAAACTTGGATATCTGTCCCCAATAAAATATCTGATGAAATATTATGAAAGAATGAAGGCGGCTTAAGATGTTCATGTCCACTATTGACAACAGGGGTCATAATACGAACTCATTCAAAGATTATACTTGATGCTAATGTTGAGTTTTATAATCTATAAATTTATAAGTGAGGTATATTATGGAAGAAAATTTTTTAAGAGAAGAAAAAGAAAGATTAGAAAAAATTGCTGAAGACTCGTGGTATTCTAAAGGTGTAAATTATTATTCAATTAAATTCAGAGCCGAGTTAATAAAACGATTTATAACAAGAGGAGTTTGTTTAGAGTTAGGGCCTGCAGAGGGCATTATGACTGAAAGGTTGGTAGATTACTTTACCAGTGTGACTTGTGTTGAAGGTTCACTACTGTTAAGTGAAAGTTTGAAAAAAAAATTTCCCACAGCAACTATAGTCACTTCCTTATTTGAAGAGTTTGATACTGATATAAAATTTGATGCCATAGTTTTAGGTCATGTACTTGAACACGTTGATGACCCAGTTGCAATATTAAAAAAATATAAAAACTTTTTAGCAGATGATGGGAAAATATTTGCTGCTTGTCCTAATGCACGAAGCATTCATAGGCAAGCAGCGGTAATAATGGGGTTACTACAAAATGAATGCCAGTTAAATGATACAGATATACATCATGGACACAGGAGAGTATATACACCTGAAAGCTTTCGCCATGACTTTATTAAAGCTGGGTTAAAGATAGAATATTTTGGCGGCTATTGGCTGAAACCATTGTCAAATAGTCAAATTGAAAAATTTTTCTCAGAAGAAATGATAGAGGCTTTTTTGATCTTAGGAGAAAGATACCCTGATATAGCTGCTGAAATGTATATTGTAGCAAGAAAAAAATAAACGAAGAATTAATTATGATATATGAAGGAAAGATTGAGGGAATTTTTGTATATCTAAGAAGTGTTGAAACAAAAGATGCTGAGACAATACTAAAATGGCGAACTGACCCTATTATATCAAAATATTTACATAACACTGAAAATGATAAATACAAACAAGTTAAATGGATTGAAGAGCAAAGAAAAAGGCAGAATGATTTCTATTTTATAATAATGTCCAAAGATGAAATCCCCTTAGGAACGATAGGATTATATAATATAGATACTAACAATAGCTCTGCAGAATTTGGAAGGTGGATTTGTTTGAGCCCATTAGCTGCGGTTGAGTCAGCTATTTTAATTCATGAATTTGGTTTTAATATGTTGGGTTTAAATATTATTTTAACTAGAACAGTAAAAGAAAATGTTGCAGTTGTAAATTTCCATAAAAGATTTGGCGCAAAATTAAAACGAGACAATTTAAAACAGATAGTCGATGGTTTTGAAATAGAATTTTGTGAATATGCAGTATTCAAAAATGAGTATGATGAAATTAAAAAAAAGAACTATAATATTTTACAATCATATCTCAATAAGGAGAAAAAATGATTTTTCATCATATTGGAATAGCATGTAAAAATATTGAAAAAACTATTGAATTTATAAGCAAATTGTACGAAATTGAATCCTATAGTCCAAAATTATATGATGAAAATCAAGATGCAGAAGTTTGTTTGTTAAAAACTAAAAATAATATAAATATTGAATTAATATCAGGAAACAAAATTAATAATTTATTAAAAAAAAATATAACATATTATCATACCTGTTATTTAGTTAATGACATTGAGGAAACAATAAAACTATTTCAAGAAAATAATTGCTTAATTGTTTCGAGGCCAAAAGAAGCCCTATTATTTGATAATAAAAAAGTAGCTTTTTTATATACACCTATTGGTTTAATTGAATTATTGGAGGAATAATCATATGATTTCAATTCTCAGTAATATAAACATGGATCCAATAAAATTTTATTTTAAAAACGAGGATATTTATTTACCGTCATTTAACCAAGTAAAACAAGAGTTGTTAGATCCAAAATCAAAAACTAATTCGGAACAAATTCAAAAAGTAGTAATATTTATTGAATTGTCAGAATATATAATAGGTGAATTTATTGATGATAATTTATTAAATTTTTTTGATAATGAGTTTAATTCGTTAATAAAAATAATAGAAAATTACACAAAGGAACACAAAAATAAAATAATTATTATTAATAATCAAATTATTGATAAACAACTTATTATGCCTTACAATAAGATAGAAATTATTAATTATCAAAAATTAGTAAATAACATAAATGAAAACTTATTTGCATTAGCTACTTATAGAAATATATACATACTTGATTGGCAAAAATTAGTATTGAAAAATGGTATAAATAATCTATATAATTACAAATATTGGTGTATTGGAAAAATAAAATTATCTTCCTTGGCATTTGAATTGATATCTAGCGAAATAAAAAATATATTAAATGCTATAAGTTATAGTTCTAAAAAAGTATGTGTTTTAGATCTTGATAATACCCTCTGGGGAGGTGTAATTGGTGACGATGGTATTGCTGGTATACAATTATCTGAGGATGGAATTGGAAAAGCATTTAGAGATTTTCAAAAATGTTTGAAAAGTTTAAAAAATATGGGAATATTACTTTGCATTGTATCTAAAAATAACATCGAAAATGTTAAAGAATGTTTTGATAATCATCCAATGATGATATTAAAGTATGATGATTTTATCATAAAAAAAATAAATTGGAATAGCAAGGTAGAAAACATAAAGGAAATAGCTATTGAGTTAAATTTAGGTCTTGATTCTTTTGTTTTTATTGATGATAGTCAATTTGAAAGACAAATAGTTAAGGAATACCTACCCGAAGTATCCGTGCCCGATTTTCCAAAAGATCCATATGATTTAATAAAATGGTTTTATGATCTACTTATACCCTTGTATTTCAAAAAAATATTTTTGTCTGATGAAGATATAAATAAACATCACCAATATGAATCAAATTTACAAAGAAATCAATTAAAAAATGAATCAATAGACTATGAATCTTTTATTAATTCACTACAAATGAATTGCAAAGTGTATGTAAATAACATAAAATATATTTCAAGAATATCTCAACTAACTCAAAAAACAAATCAGTTTAATTTAACTACAAGACGATATACTGAAATTGAAATTGAAAAAATGATAAACAGTTATTCATATTTAATATATGCGTTAGAATATTCAGACAAATTTGGAAACGAGGG
>JACVJA010000258.1 GCA_015661035.1 Candidatus Calidifonticultor daggyaiensis
AATTTTAGCATAAGACTTATATCCAGTTCTTATTTGGTCATTTCTTTTAGCTATGACATTGACTGCAAAAAATACCTTTACTGTATTATTAAATAAAAAATTGTTTAAAGAATTTGCAATAAAAACTTCTTCCTCTAAATCAGAAAGTCTGCAAGTTACTTGTATTATTTCTTTCGAGCAATCCCTTGCAGCTTTATCTGTACTAAAAAGTAACTTAATTTTTTCATCTTGAAAAGTTTCTGAGGGGTATTTTTCAACTTTCCCAATAGATATATCAGCATGCTTTTCTGTTAAATTTAAAACTTTTATTTTTTGATTTTGGTTAACTGCTGATTTTAGTATTTTAGCAGCATTTAAAATCTTATCTTTATTTAATGAGTCAATGTACGCATAAAATGTACTATCATTATAAATTAATCTTAAACCACAACCTAACTCAAATCCACTAGTTAAATTTTCTATTTTTGAATCTTCTAATCTAAAATTATTTAACAATCTTTTCTGAGCAAATATTTCAGAGTAGTCTCCACCACTACTTAAAAGAATATTTAAAATCTTTTTAGCAAATTTTAAATCAATCATTTATCTCTATAATAATTTTTATATATTCTACATACATTTTATATTTAATTTCACTATTAAGCCATAGTTTAACCTATACTCTTTGGCTGTTGATTAATCTATAGGCTTTATACATTTTATTCTTTGATTATAATAATTCTAAATTAATTATAATTAAAAAATAACATCTTAAATGTATTATCTTGAATTAAAATTAAAATAATCCAAATTAAAATAACAATATTAGGACAAATAGTCTTCTAATGTTTGAGTGGCTTTTTTACTTTCTTTTACGAATTCTTTAAATAAATTTGCCGTTTTTCTAGACTTGTTTTTGCTGTCTTCAACAATTTCTTCACCAATTATTTTTATTTCTTCAATTTTTTGTTTGCCTTTTTGGATTAAATCTTTAGTTTTATCAATTATTTCTGTAAAACTTTCTTTACTCGCTCTAGCAAGCTTTTCACTGTTTTTTATTAATTGTTCTCTAGTTTCTCTACCCGGCCTAGGCGCAATTAAAATTCCTATTAAAACTCCAATCGAAACTCCAAAAAGCAAACTAAAAATAACTTTCCCTGCACAACTACCTTGTTCAATACTATTTTCCATCTATTATATACCCCCATTAATAAAAAAATGATTACAAATAAATAATTGCCCATGAGTTTATTTCTTTTATTCTTTTTTATTATTTTCTTTAATATCTTTTGATGCTTTTTTTATCATTTCTGCCAAACCTATTCCAGCACCAATAATATTTATTAGCGGCTTAGTTAAAAGAATTCTTGCAAGCCTAATAATTTTTTCTAATTGCTCAACAATTGAACTTATATTTTGTGTTAGATCACTAATAGAATTAATTTCACTGTTTAGAGCAGATACAGTTTTATTTAACTTTTCTACTGTTGGAATTAAATGTTCATTTAATTTTTCAGATAAATATTTAATCCTATTAATCAATTTAAAAACTGGAACTGATACTATAATTGCAAATATTGCAAATGCCGAAATTAAAATTATTGCAACTAAGCCTACAATTTCTAACAAGCCTAATGAATTCATTTGTTTCTCTTTTCTTTAGAGTTTGAATAAAATTTTTATATTAAGTTAAAACATATTATATAAATTTTATTTTTAATATTCAAAAAATAAAAAATCTACCTTATAATATCAACCTAAGTAAAATATATAAAGAATTTTATTAATAAAGTTTTAATAATGTTATATTTACTAAAGTAGGAGAAAAAATGAAAAACTTAAAAATTAAATCCATTTTTAAAATGAATTTCTGGGTAAAATTAGGAAGAATAAAAAAAATATTTTTTACATGTAATCCTAATCATGTTTTTAATGCACACTTTAATAAATACACCTTTATAATAGCTATTTCAACTTTAATCATTTTTTCATTAATTTTATTTACTTCCTGTAATACTTTATTGCCAAGCCCAGATGAAAAAATTGACGTCGGCAGTAGTTTGGATTCAAAAGAAAGCGAAATAACTCAACCTAAACAAGATGATTCTTTACCCTTAGAAGAAGACACCGAGATAGTTGAAGAAATTAATATTGCAAATGCCAAAATTGGTGCAGAAATTATTGGATATATTCCCTCTTTTTTATGCGCAAATTCAGACAACTATATAACAATAACTATAAAAAATACATCTGATTTTACATGGAGAAATAAAAAGCCTTCTGCAGTGAGAGTTGGATATCATTATTTTGGACAAGATGTAGATTATGCAGATTATGATAGGACAACAAGAACAGAGCTTCCAAAAAGTTTAGAACCAAATGAGCAAATGGATATTGATGTCTTAATAAATGATATTACAAATCCTGGTCATTATATAATTCAAATTGATTTAGTAATGGAAGGAAGTGATAATCCTGATAATAACTTTTGGTTTTCTTCTAAAGGTATTGAAATGATTGAAGGTCTAACATTTTTTGACCAATGTCAAAATAAAGAGTAATTTTTTATAACTAATAAATCTTTTTCTACATAACTATTTAAAAACTGATTTTTAAAAATTTTAAAATTACTTTTATTTTGTCCTTTTTTTAAATCTAAATTCATACTAAAGTATTTTTCAAAAAAAAGAACCTTTTGTTTCTTAAAACGTAATCTTTCCAAGTAAGGACAAACATTATATATATTTAATTTAGATAAAAAATCAATATCATCACCTAAACCAACATTTCTTAATGATTTAGCACTATATGACTTTTCTAAAGCATCTAAAATACTAGATTCACTCAATCCTACTGAAAGAGCAACTTTTGAAGAGTCTGTAAAAAAAAAGTTGTAAGGTTTAGTCATCAAATATTTAATAGCCATTCCTGAAGTGAAAACATCATCATATGCAATTTTGCCTTTTTCACCAGAGCATAATATTAAAATATCATGACTGTTCTCATAAGCACTCTTAACTGCACAATCTAATACATAATTTAAATTTAATAACGATAATGCAAAAACTAGCTTAGAGTCTTTTAGTTTTAATATTGATTGAGTCCCGTTAGTTGTCATTAAAATAAAATTTTTATCTTTTAAGTCTATAGAGGAAATTTCTAATGGTGAATTGCCAAAATCAAAACCTTTCGGAGGTAATCCTCTTTCTTCACCGCATAAAATAAAATCATTAAAAATTTTTTTTAAATTTATGGCTTCTTCTTTATTTTCAGCAATTAGAATTTGGCTACCCAAACATCCTAATATTGTTGTTATAGTTGAAGTTGCTCTTATTGTATCAATTACGATACAAACACAGTTTTTAATATCTACTTCAATAATTTCATCAGGATAAAATTTGTTAGTAAAAATTACATGTACTTTCATAAAAGTCCAAAAAATGCTTTAAAATTTTAAAAATTCAAATTTATTACCAGTTAGAAGTTCATATGCTTTTATATATCTCTCTGAAGTTTTATCAATAATATCTTTTGGTAAAACTGGAGGACTTGAATTTCTATCCCAATCAGTGCTTATCAGGTAATCTCTAACAAATTGTTTGTCAAAACTTTTTTGG
>JACVJA010000259.1 GCA_015661035.1 Candidatus Calidifonticultor daggyaiensis
AATTTTTACTTTTAATAAAAAAATTGAAGCATAAAATTATATTATTTTTTAAAAATTTTTTTGTTTTATTTTTAAAAAAGTTATTTAAGCCGAATCGTCAAGGCTTCTTTTTTAGAACTATGATATCTTTTTTATTAACCTTACCTATATTAGCTTTTTTCATTTTAATTTTAATGAATAATTTTAATGAAAATACAGAAAGTGCAATTTTAAATTTCAAATCTAATTTAAACATTATTGAAGTATTAATTCATGAAAGACTTGAAAAGATTGAAAATTTAGGTTTATCTTTAGTATCTAGGCCAGAATTTGCAAAAAGTATTTACTTCAGTGATTGGCACAAAGCAATTTTAAGTATTGAAAATATACCTAAAGAGTTTAATTATATAGACTCTATGTTCTTGTTGGATAAGAAAGGGGTATTAAAGGCTGGTACACCAAGTGGCTTTGATAAGCTATTAGGAAAAAATTTTTCTTCTTTTACTTTTTATAATATTCTCAAAAATTCTCAACATGCATTTGTGTCAACTTATTATAAAAGGTTTAATGAGCCTATAATAAATGTTTTTAGTGTATCTATTCCAATAAAGTTAATTCCTTTAGATGTGATTGATATAAAAAAAAACGAAAATAACTATGAAAATGAATCTTTATTAGGTGTATTAGTTTTACAAATTAAATCTAGTGTGTTACAAGATTGGCTAGAAGAAGTCCAATCATTTAAATTTCAAAATGATAGTAATATCGATAATCAACAAAATCAAATTATATATTTGGTTGATAAAAATGGCATTTTAATTTTTCATCCTTATTTTAATACAGAATTAAACTTAATTGATTATTCAAAAAAACCAGAAATGGCCAATTTTAAAATTAAAAAAAATAGTGTTGATGTTTTTAAAGAAGCTGATGGCATTAAATATATAATTGGTTATAGAGAGTGTAGAGAACACGGTTTAGCAATATTTATAAAACAACCTGCAAGTGAAGTTTTTGCTTTAAGAGATAGAATTTTTGGGACAAATTTAGCGTTATTGATTTTTGTTTTTGGGATAAGCTATGGTTTAATATATATATTATTTAACTATTCTGTTTTAAGGTCACAAAAAGCTATAGAGCTTGAATACTTAAATAAAGATCTTGAGTCTTTTAGCTATTCTGTTGCTCATGATTTAAAAGCTCCGCTTAGAAGTATTGATGGTTTTGGAAATATTTTATTGCAAGATAATTACAATCAGCTGGATGAAAAAGGTAAAAGCTATTTAGATAGAATTATTAAAGCTTCAAAAAAAATGGGTTTAATTATTGATGATTTATTAAAGTTATCATTTGTTTCAAGAAAACCAATTATAAAAGAAAATATAGATTTAACAAGCATTTGCTTAAAAATTGTAAATGATTTAATAAGTCAAATAAGGCTTAAAAATCAGCTTGATAAAATAAAAAATCCTAAAATAAAATTAGAAGTTTTAAACATAAATGAATGGCAAAAAATTTTGAAAGTTATTGATTTGGCAGGTGAAAGTGATTTTAAAAAAGATAAAAAAAGCAAAGCTTTGCAGCAAGAAATATTAGTAAGAGTTTTAGATAACATCACAATTTATGGAGATGAGGAATTAATTGAGATAATGTTGTATAATTTATTTGACAATGCCTTTAAATTTACAAGCAAGCAATCATTTTCATATATAGAATTTGGTTTACTACCTGATAGAAAAAGAGAAGGGCAAGATATATTTTTTATTAAAGATAATGGAGTTGGGTTTGATATGAAATATGTCCATAAAATATTTAATCCTTTTGAAAGATTGCATAGCAATGAAGAATTTAAGGGCACTGGAATTGGACTTGCAACAGTAAAAAAGATTATAACGAGACATAATGGATTGATTTGGGCTGAGAGTAAACCAGATTTAGAGACAGTATTTTACTTTACAATTCCTAATAATTAAAGGAGAGGTGAATTATGGAAAATAAAAAAAATAAAGCTAAAGATAAATATATACTTTTAGTTGAAGATAATGAAGATGATATTTTCTTAACAGTCAGAGCTTTAAAACAAAATCGTATATTAAATAATATTGAAATAGTAAAAGATGGTGAAGAAGCATTAGATTTCTTATTTAAAAGGGGCAAATATATAAATAGATTAAAAAATGATTTGCCAATTCTTATACTTTTAGATTTAAAGCTTCCTAAACTTGATGGAATTGAAGTTTTAAAAGAGATTAAATCAGACAGCACTACAAGAGTCATACCAGTTGTTGTACTTACAACTTCTGATGAAGAAATAGATATTTTTAACTGTTATAATTGTGGGGTAAACAGCTATATTAAAAAACCCGTTGATTTTGAACAATTTGCAAATGTGGTAAAACAGCTTGGCCTTTATTGGCTAATACTAAATATATCACCTTACAACACTAAATAATACTAATGAAAGAAGTATGAATGCTGGATAAAAAAGTAAATATATTAATAATTGAAGATAGTGAGAATGACGCAATTTTGCTTGTTGAAAATTTAAGAAGAAATGGGATAGATTGCAGTTATAAGATTGTTTATAGTAAAGAAGATTTTAAAGAAAAAATTGCTAAGGATAATTTTGATGTGATAGTAGATGATTACAAAGTACCCGGATTTGAAGCACCTGAGGCACTTCAAGTATTAAAAAATTGTGCGAAGGATATACCTTTTATTGTTGTATCCGGTTACTTATCTTCTGAGGATGTTATTAAAATTTTAAAATTAGGAGCAAAAGATTATGTTGATAAAAGTAATTTAACAAGACTAGCTCATGCTATAATTAGGGAAATAAAAGATGCTCAGATAAGAAAGCAAAAGAAAGATTATGAACTTGAGCTTATAAGAAGCGCTGAAAATTTAAAAAAAGCTTTTGAACAAACAATTGAGGTTATTAGTATAATACTTGAGAAAAAAGATCCTTATACATCCGGTCATCAAAAAAGAGTAGCTGTTTTAGCTTCAAAAATTGCTGAAAAATTAAGCTTATCTTTAGAAATGCGTAATATTATATACTACACATCACTTATTCATGATATTGGAAAAATAGTTATCCCAACATCAATTCTAAGTAAACCTATTAAGCTTACACAACTTGAAATTGATTTAATTCGCACTCATCCTGAAGAAGGATATGAAATTTTAAAAAATAATGATTTTCTAAAGAGATTTGGAGAAATAATTTACCAACATCATGAAAGGCTTAATGGTAGCGGCTACCCGCGCGGTTTAAAAGAAAAAGAAATATGTATTGAAGCTAAAATTATAGCAGTTGCTGATGTTTTTGAAGCAATGCTTTCACATAGGCCATATAGGCCTGCTCTTGGGGTTAATAAGGCAATTGATGAGATGGAAAAATTTAAAGGGAAATTGTATGAGTATAATGCTGCAAAAGCTTGTATTCAGATTTTTAAGGAAAATAGGTTTAATTTTTAAAATTCAATTAAATTATATTGCATTATAATTTTTGGTGTTGTAGTATATATTAAAATTTATTGAATTAACAAGTGTATAAGTAATATTAAAAAATATTGTTAAAATTAAAGCGGTAGCTTATCCTGAAATAAGTTTT
>JACVJA010000260.1 GCA_015661035.1 Candidatus Calidifonticultor daggyaiensis
TATTGTTTTGAATATTTTAAATACTTCTTTAAAGAATTAAAATCTTCCGCACATTTCCCTGCACCTAAGGCTACTGCACCTAAAGGATCTTCTGCCAAATACACAGGACAATGTGTTTCCCTGCTTATTCTTTCCGTTAAACCTTTTAGCAAAGCTCCACCCCCGCTTAAAACAATTCCTCTTTTCATTATATCAGAAGAAAGCTCAGGTGGTGTGTTATCCAAAACTTCTACAATTGCATTAATAATATCGCTAATAGTTTTTTCTAAAGCTTGCCTTATTTGCTGACTTGTTATTATTATAGTTTTTGGAAGACCGGTAACTAAATCTCTGCCATTAACTTCCATTTTTACCTCATTTTCTAATGGAAAAGCAGAACCAATTTCCATTTTTATTTTTTCAGCAGTACTTTCACCTATCAGCAGGTTATTTTCCTTTTTTAAATAATAAATGATCGCTTCATCCATTTCATCTCCACCAATTCTTAAAGACTGATAAGCAACAATACCTCCTAGTGAAATAATAGCAACTTCAGATGTCCCTCCGCCTATATCTACAATCATACTTCCAGTAGGCTCATCTATTGGCAGACCTGCCCCAATTGCAGCTGCTAAAGGCTCTTCAATAATATAAGCTGCTCTTGCTCCAGCCTGTTCTGTAGCTTCAACCACAGCCTTTTTCTCAACTGCAGTAATTCCAGAAGGAACACAAATAACAATTCTTGGCCTTGCAACTGCCATATTCCTGTGAACTTTTTGTATAAAATAACGCAGCATCTTTTCAGTAGTATCAAAATCAGCTATAACACCATCTTTTAATGGCCTAATAGCAATTATATTTCCAGGAGTTCTTCCTACCATTCTTTTTGCTTCTGCACCTACTGCAAGAATTCTTTTATTTTCTTTATCAATTGCAACAATCGATGGTTCGTTTAATACAATACCTTTATTTTTTACAAAAACTAAAGTATTTGCAGTACCTAAATCAATACCCATATCTCTTCCAATAATATTTAGGAAAAATTCAAACATAAAAGCTCCTTTTAATGTAGATGTAAATTACAATATATATTATTAGAATTATAATATACTATAACCCAATTTTTTTAATAGCTCTAAAAATTTAGCTATTGGCAGCCCAGCGACATTATAAAAACATCCATTTATTTTTTCTACAAGCAGCATGCCAAAGCTATTTATATCATATCCCCCAGCTTTATCTAAAAAATTTTCAATAGATAAGTATTTTGAAATTTCAAGATTATTTAAATTTCTAAATTTTACTTTTGTTGTTTGACACCCATAAACAGTTTTTCCAGAAAATAAATCTATTAGAAAAACCCCAGTTATTACTAAATGAGTCCTTCCAGATAAAATATTTAAAATTTTTTTTGCATCTTCATAGTCTTTTGGTTTACCGATAACTTTTGTTTTAAAAGTTTTTGAAAACTTACTGTCTAAAAAAAAATTACTAACTAAATAATTCCTACCTAAATAAATGCTAGTATCAAACCCAGCAATAATTAAATTTATCTCAACTGAATTAATGACACCTTGAATTTTATTTAGATCCTCTGAATTTAATAAAAAATTATATACCCAATTTGCCTTTAATCTTGCATTATATAAAACAGTCTTATAAGGGTTTTGAAATTCTGCTTCAGTTACATCTTCAGGTTTTAATATAATAAAATCAAGTTTTAATTTTTTTAAAATTAAGCTTCTCCTAGGTGAACCCGAAGCCAGAATTATTTTAAAATTTGTTGTTTTTTTAAAATTATCTTCTTCGTCTTCCAAGGTCTGCAATTAAAAACGCTATTAATATGCCTAAAACTGCACATAAAGTAATATTTACATGGATACTAAAACTTAAATCTATCAAGTATAAATTTAAGCTTAATTGGTCTGTACCAACTTTTAAGCCTTTGTCTAAAATAGGAATTATATCTCTTAAAACGTGACCAACTATTGCGCCTATTACTCCACCGGCTAAAATAATAAAGAAGGTAACAACACCTCTTCTTTTATTCATAATTATTTATCCTTTTAGGTAAACTTTTGTTCATAATTACAATATTATTAACTATATACTTTAATTTTAATTCGCTTTAATTACTGCTCTGCTTTACAATACGGGCAAACTTTCCATTCAAGGTTTAAAGGCTTATCACAGGAAATACAGGTCTTTTTTAACTTTCTCCTGCAATTTGGACAAATAATAAAATCATCTTTTATTTCTTTACCACAAGATGGACACCGCATAAAATTTGCACTTAAAAGCATTTCCATTCTTTTTATTTCTAAGTCTCTCTCTACTACATCTTCAATATACTCTGGAGGTCTTAAAATAAGATAAATTATAAGTCCTAAATAATTAAACAAAAATACTATAAGAGCCCAAAACCAAGCACTTGTATTTCTAAGTCTTGCATCTCTAAACGTCCAATAAACAAAAGAAAGCCAAACAATAATTAAAATAAAGACTATTCCGTATATTAAATACCTCCAAATTGGAAGTCTAAAAAACATTAGAATATTCTCAAAATACTTTAAAAAATCCATTTAAATCCTCCAACAATAAACTCTAATAATAACTCTAACTCTAACTCTAATTAAATAACTTTAAAAATGTTTATCTATAAAAATAACTTTAATACCTTTTTATAATTGTTCAATAAATTTTAAGTATGATCTAATAAATTTTAGTATAACTTATTAGATTTATAGTATAAATTATTAAATTTAATAAAATCTAAAATATTAAAATATTACACTAAATTAGATTTTCCAAGTTTGTAATTGAGCCAGTAATGCATATAATATCATTACTTTGAGCAATTTTTAAAGCAAAATCTAAAGAATTTCTAATATTATCAATTGCATAGATTTTTTCAATATCAACTTCTTTATTTTCTTGTAAATTTTTAAAGCCTGTACTACAAATTTTATCATTTAAAATTTTATTCTTTTTAATTTTTGAATTTAAAATATTTTTTAATACTTCCTCAAGTTGACTCACACTTAAACTTCTAGGAGTATTGCTTGAAGTTAAAATTAAAATATCAGAAACATTTATAATTTCTCTTAGCATTTTCTTGTAATCTTTATCTTTTAAAACAGAAAAAATAATAATTCTTCTTATCTTCTGTATCTTATGTATATTAATTTTAGGTCTATTAATTTTACTATTTAAGTGGCTTTTTTCCCCATTATATTTATCATCACACTTATCATTTTCTTTAGTTTCGCCTCTACTCTTATCGCTTTTATTATTATATCTAATAGCTAAAAAATGCTTAATTTTTACCAATTCTTTTAAGTTTTTAACAAAATTTTTTATTCCTTCTGGATTATGCGAAGTATCAGCAATTACTAAAGGGGTTTCTTTTATAATCTCAAACCTGCCTTTAACTTTTATTTGCACCATTGCTTGCTTTAATTTTTGGAAGTCTAAATTTTTACCCTTCTCCTTCAAGTAAAAATAACTTAAAGCAGATGCAAGTAAAAAATTTAGAGGCTGATAATTGCCAAGAACAGGCAAAAAAATATCATTTATTTTATAAGGGTTTATAATCACAGAAACTTCCCA
>JACVJA010000261.1 GCA_015661035.1 Candidatus Calidifonticultor daggyaiensis
ATATTGACATGTATTGTAAAATATAATAATAGGTTTATTTTTTTGTTAAAATTAATTTTAATGTGCTATTTGCTTTTAGAATAAGTTTTATTTTATATTTTTTTATCTTTTTATTTTAGCTTAAATTATTTTTTAATGGTTATTTTTTTTGATAGTTTTTAATATGTCTAAATACGAGTTTAAAGTTATTAGTGATTTTGATCTTAAACTTCTAAATTATTTAAAAAAGCTTGAGGTTTTAAATTTAGGAAAAAAAGCTGCACTTAATGAATGGCAATTACCGGTTTGGATTAGATATGGAAAATTTTTTGTAATTATTAATGAGCAAAAAGAAATAATTGGTGTTTGTCAAGCTATGAGGGTATGGGATGACATAAATACAGCATTCATACATTCTTTTTATATTAATAAAAATTATAGAAGGAAAAAAATTGGTAAAACTTTATTAAAATTCGTAATTGATTATTTTCAAAGTAATGGTTTAAAGAAAATAAAACTTACAGTTGATTCAAAAAACATGGCTGCAATGAATTTATATAAAAAAGCTGGTTTTGAAGTTGAGCATTTACTAAAAGATGAATATGGGAAGGGAAAGTCTAGACTTTTAATGGTTTTAACAATCTAAGATGATTATTTTAAAGTTAATATTTGTTGATTTTTGAAGATTTGTTATTTTTTGAAGTGATAATATATTTAAAATTATGCAAAAAAAAGAAAGTAAAATTTTTAAATCAGGTTATATTGGATTAATTGGAAGAACAAATGTGGGAAAATCGACCTTAATTAATAACATTCTTAAAAAAAATGTAGTCATAGTTTCTGATAAGGCTCAAACTACAAGAAATCGTATAAATTGTATTTATAATACTACTGGTGCACAAGCTATATTTGTTGATTGTCCTGGATTTTTTAAACCAAGAAACTTATTAGGTAAAAAGTTAAATGATATAATTTTTAATGTTTTAAAAGATATTGATGTAATTGTTGTTATAGTAGACATTGCTGATGGTATTGGAAAGGGTGATTTTTTTGTTTTTGAGCAAATTCAAAATAAAAGCCAGCCAAAAATTTTGCTTCTAAATAAGATAGATTTACTTAATAAGCAGGATTTTGATAATTTAAATGAAAGGGCAGGGGAGCTAAAAGAAATCTATAATTATTTTGAAGAAGTAATTCCAATATCTGCTAAAACTGGCAAAAATGTGCAAAATTTTTTAGAGAAGGTGATTAATTATTTACCAGCAGGTCCAAAATATTATCCGGATGAAATGATAACAGATATGCCTTTAAAGCAAATAATATCTGAAGTAATTAGAGAAAAATTATTAAATTTTGTTTATGATGAGCTTCCTCACAGTATAGGTGTAGAAATTGAAAATATTGTTAAAACAGAAACAAAGGAAGGTTTGGCTTTAACAAAAATAGATTGCAGTATATTTGTTGAAAAAAAGTCTCATAAAGCAATTATTATTGGTCAGTCAGGCAGTCTTTTAAAAACAATAGGCGAACTTGCAAGAATTGAACTTGAAAACCTTTTAGAAACTAAGGTTTATTTACAAATTTGGGTTAAAGTTGTACAGAATTGGACTAAAAATGAGCAATTTATAAAAAAACTTGGGTATTTTTAAATTTTTTTTTATTTTGTAATTTTTTTATATTTTTATCTTTATTTTTTTTCTTTTTTTATTAATTCCTTTTTATTACTAAAAGAAAGGATAGGTGATTAAAACGTTAACACGGGAACAATTAGCAAAAACAATTGACCAGACACTTTTAAGGCCAACAGCCACTGTGCAGGAAGTTCAAAGCCTTTGTATTACTGCCAAGAGAAATCACTTTGCTGCAGTTGTAGTAAATCCTTGTTATATTGCCATTGCAAAAAGAATACTTGCAGGAAGTGATGTAAAAGTTTGTTCAGTAGTTGGCTATCCAATGGGTGCTAATACTATAGAAACTAAAGTATTCGAAGCAAGGGACAATATTAAAAAGGGGGCAGATGAGCTGGATGTTGTTATAAATTTTGGGATGATAAAAAGCCAAAATTATTCATATATTGAAAAAGAAATAGGTATTTTGATTAGTGTTATACGCAGGGAACAGATGGCTGAATATAATAAACATATAAATATTAAAATTGTAATTGAAGCAGGATCACTTGAAAAAGAAGAAATTGTAGAGATTTGTAAAATTATAGAAGAATCTGGTGCAGATTTTATTAAAACAGCTACTGGTTTTGGCAATAGAGGAGTGCAGCTTGATGACGTAAGATTGATTAGAGAAGTTGTAACAAGAAATATTGGTGTTAAAGCAGCTGGTGGTATTAGAACTTTTAAAGATGCCCAGTCTTTAATAGACGCAGGTGCAACAAGGCTTGGAACGAGTAGTGGTTTAAATATAATTGAAGAATATATTGAGCTTTTTGGAAAATAATAAATTTAGGTTATTTTATTAATGAAAAGAAAATTAAATTAAATTAAATTTTTATAATTAATTTAAATGTCATAAACATGTTTGGTCTTATTTTTTAATATGTAATTTTTTATTTAAAACGCTAGTTTTATCTGTAATATTTAAGATGCTAATAATTTCATTTAAAAATTTAATGTTATAATTTAATGCCATCATACAAAACTAAAGCTGTTGTTTTAAAAACATATAAACTGGGAGAGGCTGATAAAATTGTAAAGCTTTTTTCTCCTGATCATGGAATTATTGACAGTATTTCAAAAGGTTCAAGAAAAATAAAAAGTAAATTTTTAGGCACTCTCGAACTTTATAATTTTTTAGAACTTGAAATATCACAAGGTAAAAACTTAGATATAATAACACAAGCATCAATTTTAAAAATTTTTTCAAATATTTCTAAGGATTTTAATAAATTTTTATTTTGTCAATTAATAAGCGATATTGTTTTAAAAACTCATTTTAAAAATGATGAGAATAATACTCAAATATTTAAACTAATCTATTTTTGTTTTAATGAGATAGACAAAGTAAATTCTTTTGTTGAAATTGAAAAATGTGCTTTATTTTTTATTTCAAAGTTTTTAAAAATATTAGGGTACTTGCCTAATTTGAATAATTGTAGCTTATGTAAAATTCAAATTGGCAGTGCAGATAATACTAATGCTGCTAAGATTGCAAACAAGGACATAAATATTAATAAAAATATTGATTTAACTCCTTTAATAAATGTAAATAGTGTCGGTAATAAATTTAAGTCTAATTTTATTTATTTTTCAATTAAATTTGGAGGTTTTATTTGTAATAAATGCACATTTCATTTAAAACAAGATTATGAAAGTAAATTTTTATTAAACCAAGAAGAATTTCTTTTAATAAAAATGCTTTTTAAAAGAGATTTAAATACATTAAAAGAAATAAATTTTACTGATAGATCTTTAAATAAATTGGTAAGATTATTACAAGATTATTTAAAATATCATCTTGATATCAATTTGAATATTACACCTTATATAGAGGGTTTAAAGTTATAAACTTAAAGCATATAGCTGGTAAAGGTTTTTAAAATTTTTTGGTTAAAAATATATAAATATTTTAATTGTTAACAAA
>JACVJA010000262.1 GCA_015661035.1 Candidatus Calidifonticultor daggyaiensis
TTTTTTTATTAAAAATTTTATATAAATTATTTTGAAAATCTACTACTAATTCTTATTACTAATACTATTATTACCAACACTACTACTACTTATAATAATAATAATAATAAATAATAATAATAATAATAAATATTTCTAATACTAATAAAATCCTAACTTTTTATAAACTTGTAAATTTTGAAATTTTCTCAATCACAGCTACAATTTCGTCTGCTAATTTAACAGCTAGCTGTTCATCTTCAGCTTCAACCATTACCCTTATTAAAGATTCAGTTCCAGACTTTCTAACTAAAATTCTGCCTCTATCTCCTAATTCCTTTTCAACTTTACCCACTTCATCTTTAAGTACTTCACTACTCATAACAAAATTTTTATCTATAACCTTTACATTTTTTAAAACTTGTGGAAATTTAGGTATAATATTGAGTAAATCTTTACTCGAAAAGCCGCTTTTTTGAATCACATTAAAAAACTCTAATGCACTGATTATACCATCACCTGTAGGGCTAATATTTTTTAAAATAATATGGCCCGATTGTTCGCCACCCAAAACGCTGCCTCTGTTATGCATTTCTTCTAGGACATATCTGTCTCCAACATCTGTTTTATAAACTTTTATGCCATGATTTTTCATTGCTTTATCAAAACCCATATTAGCCATAACAGTAGTAACAACACAATTATTATTTAATATATTGTTCTTTTTCATAAAAATTGCACAAGCCCCAATAATAATATCACCATCTAATATTATGCCATTTTCGTCACAAATAATAACTCTATCTGCATCACCATCAAAAGCAACACCAAAATCTGCTCCGGTATTTTTAACAGCACTTGATATAAACTCTGGATGTGTTGCTCCACAATCCTTGTTAATTAAATAACCACTAAGATCGTTATTAAAGACCATGACTTTAGCACCAAAATTTTCAAATATTAATGGTCCTAAAATGCTTGCAGCTCCATTTGCACAATCAATTGCAATTTTATAGCCTGAGAGGTTTAATATAAAAAATTTTTTAAGATAGTCTAAATAAATTTTATTTGCAGAATCAACAGAAAAATATCTTCCTAAACTAAAAGATTTGGAGTTTATTAAGATATCTTTTTTTATTGTACCTTGTTTTATTGAATCCAGTTTTACTGAATCTGCTTTTAATTTTTGATTTTCAGCAGAGTTTATTTTTTTAGAAGAGTTTATTATTGGATTTATTTCTTTACTTGAGCATATCTTTTCATTGTTATTATTAACTCCTAAATATTCTAAAATATAATTCTCAATTTCATGCTCCTGTTCATCTGAAAGCTTATTCCCAAATTTGCCAAAAAATTTAATTCCATTATCATTTACTGGATTATGTGAAGCAGAAATTACAACTCCACCATCTAGATTTAGTATTTTTACCAAAAGAGCAACAGCAGGAGTTGTTATAATTTGGGCGTCTAAAACATTTACACCGCTTGCAAGCATTCCAGCAGTTAAAGCTGCTGAAATAAAATCTCCAGAGGGTCTTGTATCCCTTCCAATTAAAATATTTACTTTATTGGCAGTACTAAATTTTTTAATTTTTTTGCTTAAATAAATATCAAAATTATTGGTATTACAAGTATTGTTATTAATATTTATACTGGCGCCTTCATTAAAATTAACATCGTTACCAATTTTTTTTTGTTTATTAAAGCTAATATTATTACTTGGATTATTTGGAATAACACTATTGTTAAGGTTATTATTATAGCAATTAGAATTTAAATTTTTTAAAAAAAACCTTGCACCAGCTTTTCCAACACTTAATACAAATTCGGGTGTTAAATCAACATTTGCAACACCTCGAATTCCATCAGTTCCAAATAATTTTCTTAAGTTCTTCTTGCTTTCCATTTAGCTCTCCAAAATTTAAAATAAATTATATAAACATTGTATCATTAGAATTAATTGTATTTAAATTTTACTTTTCAGACTGATTTATTAAATTTTAATTAACTTATTTCAATTAACCCATTTTAATTAATCCATCTCTTCTTAACAAAAGGTGAAGTCATTGCCGATAACAAACCGAAGTAATTTAGCCTAAAATTAATAATATCTCCTGGCTTAAAACTAACTTTAGCATTTTCAATATTATTGCCGCTTCCACTTAAGTCCATACCTTTAACTGCAATAACTGTGTGGTCACTAGACTGATCAATTATTTCTAATTTAGGGTCAACACAAAAAATATTTTTATATCCAACGTCCTGCACGCCTAAAGCAACAATGATTTTCGAAATAGCCCCACTATCTGAGTTATTAATATAAAAACTATTATCTTTTTTATCGTATCCGTTATCAAACCCGTTTTTTAAGAATAGCTTATTTGTTTTATTTAAATTTTGATTTATATTAATATTTAAATTTTTTTTAACTTCAATTATTTCTGCTTTCAATATAAAAGCATCATCAAATGCCCCATTAATTTTTTGATAATTTAAAGTTTCATGCCCTAAAAGTATGGCTTCCCCAATTCTAATTTGATTAATTTTTGATTTAATTTGTCTATTTTCAATAAATGTCCAGATGCTTGAGTTTCCTCCTGAAATTATAGGTATTTGTATTTTTAGCTTTTCTTCAACTCCCCTTTTTAGTTTAATAAGTAAATCAATGCTTTCTAATCTGGGAGATTGCTTAGAAATGCATCTAGCATTAGTTCCAATACCCCATATAATAATATTTGGACAATTTTTTACAACATATTCACAAAAAGAATGGACTTGCTGAGGCAGCAAACCTTCCCTCTTATCATCAGTTTCAACCATAACTATTATTTTATGGTTAACGCCTAATTTTTTTGCAGCACTAGATAAAGCTTTTATTGTATCTATTTGGGTATTTAAACTTACCTGACAGATCTTTACAACCTGCTGTGCTTCAGAAATCATTGGGGTTCTTAAAAGCATAAGCTGCTGATTTTTACCAAAATAATTTCTTAGCTTTATTAAATTTTCAATTCTACTGTCTCCAAATATTTCTATACCGCATTCTTTATATATTCTTGCTATTTTTTTATTACCTAATACACATTTTAAAACACCAACGACCGATATACCTAGTTTTGTACATCGGTCGTTAATTATTTCACAATTACTTTTAAGTTTTTTTAAATTAATTTGTAAACAAGGATAGTTCATTAAAATAAAAAATAACTATCTGTTTTGAGAACGCTAACTCTTTGTTTCGCAGTCTTATTCTCTGTTCTAGGAACACTATCTCTTTGAGAACTGAGGTCTTTTTCTTGCCTTCTTTAAACCGTATTTCTTACGTTCTTTAACTCTTGAATCACGAGTTAAAAGCCCTTCTTTTTTTAAAATTGGCCTGTACTCTTCATTAATTTCTAAAAGTGCTTTTGATATTCCATGACGAAGAGCGCCAGCTTGACCTGAAGCTCCTCCACCTTTAATATCTGCTATAATGTCATAAGCGCCTTCTACACCAACAAGCTTTAAAGGTTTTAAAATTAGGGTTTTTTGTGATTCACTTTTAAAATATTCATTAAAGTCTCTCTCATTTATAATTATTTTACCGCTTCCT
>JACVJA010000263.1 GCA_015661035.1 Candidatus Calidifonticultor daggyaiensis
CTTAGCAACACATACTATTGAAGAAGAATCGAGACCACCACTTAAGCAGGTTCCTATTGGAACATCACTTCTCAAATGAAGTTTAATTGAATCCTCAAAAAGTTCTAAAAATCTTTTCTCGAATGAATTATTCTCAATAAATTCCATTGGTTTTATATCCCAATATCTATGTATATTTAAAATTAAGTCCTGTCCTATTATATCCAAAGTTAAATAATGTGACCCTCTCAATTGATTTATATTTACAAAAAAAGTTTCCTCTGTGTGGTCCAAATATCCATAAGAAAGATAATCGTAAACTCTGCCATCATTTGGAACTCTTCTTATTTCCTGGTCTTGTAGAATCGCTTTAATTTCAGAGGCAAATACAAACTTATTGCCATCGAAATAGTAATAAAAAGGTTTTATACCAAAACGATCTCTTGAACAAAAGAGCCTTTTTTTCCTCATATCCCAAAGTGCAAAGGCCCACATTCCATTAAAATATTTGAGGCAATCAGTTCCCCATTCTTCATAAGCATGGAGAATTACTTCTGTATCTGTTTTAGATTTAAATATATGTCCTTTTTTCTTAAGCTCTATTGTTAATTCTTGATAATTGTAAATTTCACCATTCAAAATAATCCATATATCTTTACTTTCATTACACATTGGTTGATGTCCCGCTTCTGATAAATCAATAATTGATAACCTCCGATGACCAAATGCCAAAACTCCTTGGTATTTATGGATTTGAAGACCATCATATATTTTATTTGTTACTAATATTTTCTGTTTACCTAATATTTCGAAAAAGACATATCCATAGTCATCTGGCCCCCTATGAATAAGAGAATTCGACATTTTTTCAAAAACATTAACATCCACTTTATGTTGATCTATGGATAATATTGCAAATATTCCGCACATTTTCTTTTTATTTTTTAAGAATTATTTACTTAATAATTTCATTATATAAATTTAATAATTTCTTCATTTCTTTTTCTGCATTTAAATATTTAGATGCTTTCCGAGAGGCCTCTTTCATTTTTAATATATCATCCATTGTGAGTTTATTTAATGTATCAGCAACAATTCTAGGTTCAAAAGATGGTGCGATACAACCACATCCATATTGTTTAATTATTTTAGCCATGGAAGGTGAAGGACCTATACATATTGCTAAACCAGCAGCAATAAAATCAAAAAATTTATTGGGGAGTGCAGCGATATTATTAAAACTATTAGGTTCAAGAAGATAAAAACCTATATCGTATTCTGAAATTCGTTCAACTATTTTATCTGAAATTACTGGTTCATGAAATTTAACTCTTCCTGGAGCAATTGATTTACTTAAATCCATTAATGATTCTATATATTTCGAATCATTATTTAATAATATAAAATTTAAATCGAAGCGTTTGTCGCAAAGTGCTAATGTCTTAATTAAATTTTCTAACTTTCTATCCCGAACTGCGCCTCCATGATGAACTAACTGTATTTTATTTGCATTTGGAAATTTCCTTTTTAAAAAAACAATTTCTGGAACATTTAATATTACTTGAGAATTTAACCCAAATTCTTTTTTATATCGTTGAGATATAGCAGGTGCTACAGTAATAAACGAATCTACTTTAGTTAAATATTTTTTTAGAAAATAATTAATCATCGGTTGAAATAAAGGTTTCCAGTACCATCTGTTTTCAAGTTCGAGTGGGGCATATTCATGTGCATCAAAAATAATTTTAGCATTCAAAGATTCTGCTGCTTTTGCAGCAAGGGGTAAAGCTTCCCAATCATTTGCATGAAATGCATAACATCCACTTTGCGTGGCATATTTGAGGGCTTTCAATCGATATTTTGGCTTCCAATACCAGACTTCATAAAACTTTGGAGAAATCCTTCCTAATCCCAAAATAAAAAAATTTAAAAGAAGTTTAAGCTTTTGTATAATTGATTGGATTGATTCTGTAATCCAGCTATTGGGAAGCCTGCTTTTTAAGAGTGGAATTATATTCCTTAATTTATCTGTACTCGCTAGTTCTCCGCCTTGCATACTTTGATTTTCTATTGATATCCACTTTATATCATTTCTGTTGACCCAATCTTTGTGTGGTGGACCAAAACCGATTACAAATAGGTTATAGTTAACAGAAAGATATTTTATTTGACGCAATACTCGTGCATCGCGGTAAATCGGAGAAAAAGATATGATACAAATAGATTTACGGTTCCACATACGTTTTAAATGATTTCTTTCATTATCCTATTAATTTGATTAATTTTCGAATCCCAGTTGAATTTTTCAACGACAAGTTTCAAACCTTTTTGACCCATCTCTTCTCTTTTCTCTTTGTCTATTAGTAAATCATCTATCGCTTCTGCTAACTCCATTGCTTCTCCTGGCATAACAATTTTTCCAACACCTTCTTTTTCTATAAACTCAAGACCATCTATGCCTGTAGTAACCACAGGTTTTTTACAAGCCATGTATTCAAATACTTTTAGTGGGGAAACTCCGGTCCAACAATTTCTTTTAAGAATGAAAGGGGCCACTCCTATATTAGCAACATTGATAAGGAATGGAATATCAGAATAATTTATCATTCCTGTAAAAATAAATTTATCCCTCTGGAAAAATGTTGCTATCTTTTTCATTAAAACCTTTTTCATAATTCCATCCCCGACTATGAGGAATTTTATATTTTTTCTCTTCTTTAATAGTTGAATTCCACTTTCAATTAAGATATCAACGCCTTGCCATCTTGCTAAATTGCCAACAAAAATGACTACTGACTCCTCTGGTTCGATCCCCAATCTTGTCCTCCATTTTGAAAGTATTTTTTCATCAAGAATTGGGAAAAATTTCTCTGTATTCACTCCATTACCAATAACCTCCACTTTATCCGACTGACATGCAAAATTTTTAATAAGATAGGATTTAATTTGGGGCGTGACACAAATAATCTTATCGGAGAAATGGGTTGCTATTTTTTCAGCCCTTTTAATTAGGAATGATTTGATTTTATTTAATAGGGACGCGTCCTTCAGTTTTTGTTCCTCATTCGCCAATCCGTTGATTTCAAAGATCACTTTCTTTTGATAAAGATGCCTTCGTAAATAGGCAATAATCACAGCATTATACTCTCCTGCATAAATGATATCATATCTTGGAAGAATTCTAATAAGATAAATAAGTAAGAAAAAAGAAGAAATGATATAGGGTTGGTTATTTAGTTTAATTAGTCTTAGAATTGTAACGGGAATTTTATTTAAATTATAAAATCTCCTAAAGTTTTTCTCATGATTTAAAGATCTTGCAACTAAACCTATAAAATGACCATGTCTTTCAAGACCTTCAATTATTTCTCTGATATGAACTACTGATCCTTTATGGATTGAAATATCTTCTAATGTTATATAAAGAATTCTCATGAATTATTTGTTAAATAATTAAAAATTTTGGATCTTCTCCAAATTAGTTGATAGAAAATAGGGATAAGTAGTGGACATCGGTATCTTTTCTGGTTAAGTTATTTTTCTCATTCAAACCAAAACCAGAGGAGGATAGCCGATGTCCAAGATTCAGA
>JACVJA010000264.1 GCA_015661035.1 Candidatus Calidifonticultor daggyaiensis
TTAACCTTTACTATCTTTTTATTTGGGCAGGCTTGGACACATAAACCACATCCGTCACATTTTTCAAAATCAAATTCAGGCAGGCCTTTTTCTTTATTCCAAATAATTGCACCATTTGGGCAAACCTTATAGCATTTCCTACAGCCAATACAACCTAAACTGCATTTCTCCCTTCCAGGAATGTCTTTAAATTCTTGATAACTACACAAAAACTTAATTTTTGCATCAGCTGGAATAAGGCTAATTATATTTCTTGGGCATTCTTTTACACAAAGTCCGCAACCTGTACATTTGTCGGGGTCAATTACAGCAACCCTAGTATTTATATCTATAGTAATTGCGTTATTAGGGCAAACATTCACACAATCACCTAACCCCAAACATCCATAAGGACACTTTTTAAAACCTCTTAAGATTTTTGAGGCTGCTTTACAACTTTTAACATCTAAATATAAAGCCAAATTTTCACAATTTCCAGAGCAAGCTACAAACGCCTTCTTGTTTAAAAAAGATTTATCAATCTTTAAATCAAGTTCTTTTTCAAGACCACTAAGTAAATAATCATCTTGAAGCACTGTGGCGCAGGTGTTACTAAAAAATATTTTAGGATCCTTTGAAAGCGCCTGAGCATAGGCAAAGCAGCCAGGATATCCGCAAGCCCCGCAGTTCATACTTGGCAGATTTGAACTAATTTTCTCAACTTTTTTTAGTGATTCAGGTTCCTTTGGCAAAAACCTATTTACTAATGTTATTAGCACTCCGCAAATTATACCAATTGATGTTAATATAATTATTATTATCCAGTTCATTTTTTATCCCTTTTATAACAACCCACTAAAACCCATGAAAGCCAAAGCAAGCAAAGCGGCAACAATAAAAGCTGCTGGCAGACCCCTCATAGAACTTGGAGCATCAGCAAGCTCAAGTCTTTCTCTAATTCCGGACATTATTAAGAGCATTAAGGTAAACCCAAGACCTCCACCAAGACCGCTTATTACACTTTGTAAAACAGAAAAATTATTATTAGCATTTATTAATGTAATTCCAAGCACAGCACAGTTTGTAGTTATTAAAGGTAAATAAATACCCAAAGCATTATAAAGTATTAGATTAGTTCTTTTAATTGTAAGCTCAACAATTTGTACAAGTGAAGCAATCACAAGAATATAAATAATTATATTCATAAATTCCACTTTATACGGTATAAGAATATAATTATAGATAATTGAAGTTGCAAGCGATGCAATTACCATTACTAATGTCACAGCTGCTCCCATACTTAAAGCATTAGAAAGTTTCTTTGATACGCCAAAAAAAGGGCATAACCCTAAAAACTTAGTCAATATAAGATTATTTATTATAACCATGCTAATAAAAATTGTAATTAAACTTGTGCTGTTATTCATTTTTTAAAACCCCCAGCCATCTAAATAATGCTAAAAGCAGCCCCAAAACCAAAAATGCACCAGGCGGCATTATAAAAAAAGATAGTGGTAATTGACTTAAAACGGGGATGGAAAAAAGATTCAAACCGAAAACTGTAAGTTTACCAGTTCCTAATATCTCCCTTAAAAAAGATACTATAAATAATGATAATGTAAAGCCCATACCAATTCCTAGAGCATCAGCAATTGAATAAAAAACAGTATTTTTTGAAGCAAAAGCCTCTGCTCTTCCAAGGATTATACAGTTAACGACTATTAAAGCAAGATAGATTCCTAAAGCCTCATAAAGTGGAGGAATAAAAGCCTCAAAAACTAAACTAAGTATTGTTACAAATGAAGCAATCACTACAATGAAAACAGGAATTCTAACAATAGGTGGAGTAAATCTTCTTATCAATGAAATTATAATATTTGAACCAAGTAAAACAAAAATAACTCCTATTCCCATTCCAAGAGCATTATCAATTGAACTTGTTACTGCAAGCGTTGGGCATAATCCTAAAACAAGAACAAATACAGGATTAGTAATCACAAAACCTTTTTTAAATTCTTGCCAAAATTTCTTAATCGGTTTTACTTTTTCTATTTCCATAATTTACCTAAATTTTAAGTTTTAACAAATAATTTGATATAAAACTAAAAAGATAAGGTTAAAAACCTAAATTCATTCTATATTTTTAAATAATATTTTTATAGTTTAAAAGCTATAAAATCATAAAAATAAAATACTACTAATATAAATTATAATAATACTAATAATATAACCATAATAATACTAAAATAAACGACCAATATACTTTAATTACCATACTTCCGTGATTGTCCAGCCTTTAGCTACTTGAATATAAACAACTAGTTTTAGTTAAAGGCTTTTTAATTGCTCTTATTTTTAATTAGTTCGATTTTCTTTATAAGCTCTTCTCTTACTGCATCAACTACTGCTTTTGAACTAATGGTTGCACCAGTTATTGCATCTACTTTTCCGCCATTTTTAGTTAAATTAACATCTTCTAAAGCAAGTCCTTTGAACTGGTCTGTAAAAAAATTTTCAGTAATCTTTGTTCCAAGTCCTGGAGTTTCAGTATTTGAAATTATATTTATAGATTCAATTAAAAAGTTATTATTTATTCCTATAAGTATATTTATATCTCCTCCATATCCCTTTCCAATAGCAGTAAAGGCGTATCCAATTAAATCTTCTGAAGAATAAACTTCATAGTATTCGTCTTTATTATATTTATAATCTTTCATTTCTGGAAAAATAAGTTTAAGCTGCTCAATAATTTGTGTTTCCTTTTCAGCAGCAATTTTTGCTTTTGTTATCGAGTTAACATACATTAAAAGAACAACTGAGACTAAAACTATCAAACTTAAAAAAATTAGCGGATATGCTTTTCCTTTTAGCAATTTATCAATATTAAACTTTTTATTGTTTTTATTATTCACTTTTAACACATATTCCCAATATTCTTATCAATGCTTATTTATAAATGACTATTTATCAATTTCTAACTTTTTTACTTTTATTTTTTATATACCCAAAAGGCTTTGGCCTAATATATTTATCAATTAAAGGTGTAAAGCCATTCATAATTAATATAGAAAAGCAGACACCTTCAGGCATCGATCCAAATAATCTTATAATTAAAGTTATTACTCCAATGCCTAAAGCAAAAATAGCTCTTCCTGCTGGTGTAATTGGTGAAGTTACATAATCTGTTGCCATAAAAAAAGCACCAAGCATAAGACCACCAGCTAAAATATGAAATAGTGGATCTTGCCTAAATAAGAGTGCACCTAATGCTACTATACCAATGTATATAACAGGTATTTTCCAATCTATAACTTTCAAAATAATTAAAACCAGCCCGCCAATTAATAAAAGTAATGCAGAAGTTTCACCAATTGAACCAGCAATATTCCCAAAAAACATGTCTTTATAAAGTTGAAACTTTGTTCCTTGATATGCAAAACTCTCAGATAACGGAGTCGCAGATGTCACTGCATCATAAGCAAAGTTTCTAGGCGAAAACCATTCAGTTAAATTTTTTGGAAAACAAACTGCTAAAAAAGCCCTGACTGCTAATGCAGGATTAAAAATATTAAACCCTAGTCCTCC
>JACVJA010000265.1 GCA_015661035.1 Candidatus Calidifonticultor daggyaiensis
ATTGCGGGAACAGTGCTTGGATTAATTAAAGGTACACAGGAAATAAATTGGAGAATTGCAATTGGAATTTTGTTGATTGTAATTGGGATTGTTTTAATACAATTATCACATAGGGTGAAAGTTTAGTGGAACTTACATGATAAATAAGGAATTTGAAGAGTTAGTAGAAAAAAGAAAAAACTGGGTACAAACTTCAAGAGATAACAATTTTGATTTTGATAGTATTTTGGCGGGGCTTTATTCTGATCCTTCTCATTTTATTTATGAATTATTGCAGAACGCCGAAGACGAGGGTGCTAAAGAAGTTCGGTTTGAACTTTATGAAGATAGATTAGATTTTTATCACAACGGTAAAGATTTTGACCTTCAAGATATTGAGGGAGTAACGGGTATTGGTATTTCTAAAAAGAAAGGTGATTTAAACTTAATAGGAAAATTTGGTGTGGGTTTCAAATCTGTCTTTGCTGTGACACAAACTCCTGAAATATATTCCGGAGAATACAAGATAAGAATTGAGGACTTTGTAATCCCTACATCTCTTAATGATAGTAGCATACCTCATAAAAATGGAACTCTAATCAGAATTCCTTTTAATCACAAATTTCGTTCAAAAGAGGACATTCTCACACTTGTCCAAAAAAAACTTGAAAACCTGGAATTAAAGACATTATTGTTCTTAAAAAATATTGATAAAATTGAACGGCAAACACCTTCTCCACAAGGACATTATTCAAAAGAAAGTGAAATTGTTCAAGGAAAACCAAACGTAAATAGAGTAAAATTAGTATCATCAACTACCAGTGAGAAATATTTAGTCTTCAGTAAACCGATAGAAATTGATGGTGTTGAGTTACGAGTTGAAGTGGCATATAAAATAGGCAAAAATCAAAATGGTAAAGAGATAATCGTTCCAGAACCTAATTCAAAGTTAGTTGTATTTTTCCCCACTGAGAAGGTAACCTTTCTGAATTTTATTATTCAAGGCTCATTTAAGACTACTCCCAACAGAGAAAATATACCCTTAGAAGATGAACAAAATAAAATAATTCTTGAAGAGATTGGCAATCTTGTTGCCGAAAGTTTAACTATCATTAAAGGTTTGGGATATCTTGATACAAGTTTTTTGAGCATTTTACCTCTTAACACAGATAATGCTAATCGTGAGCAAATTTATTCAGTAATTTATAAAAAAGTAAAAGAAAAACTACTTATTGAAGAATTATTACCAACTTCAGATGTCAAATACGCTAAAGCTTCTGATTGCATATTAGCCAGAGGAAAAGAACTAACCGAATTATTAGATAGTAATGACATACAATTTTTATTCGGTAAAAAACATTGGTTAGATACAAATATAACTTATGATAGAACAAAAGAATTAAGAGATTATTTAATTAAAGAGCTTGAAGTTCCTGAAGTTGATTTTGAAAGTTTTGCAAGGAAAATAACTGCTGAATTCTTAAAGACAAAATCCGACGAATGGATAATTGAGTTTTACAGTCACCTTTTAGACCAACAGTCTTTATGGAGTGATAGAGGATATTCAAAGGGTATCTTAAGGAGTAAACCTATAATTAGATTGGAAAACGATGAGCACATTGCCCCATATGATAGTAGTGGAAAAATTCAGGTTTACTTACCTTCAGAAACCAAATCTAAGTATAAAACAGTTAAGAAAGCTCTTACTAAAAATGAAGATTCTTTAAAGTTCTTAAAAGAACTTGGATTGAGAGAACCAGATCTTTTTGCAGAAATTAGAGAATTTATTCTTCCAAAATATAAAACAGAAAATCCTGTAAAAGATGAAGAATATTTTAATGACTTTGAAAAATTTTTGAAAGGATATGAAAGCATACCATCAATTAAAAAACAAGAATTTGTTAAAGAACTATCAGAAGCATCTTTTATTTATGCAATTAAAAATGATAATTCGGAAGAAAGCTGTTTATTAAAGGCAAGTCAGGTTTATTTTAGTGATAATGATTTAAAAACCTATTTCAATGGCTATCAATCAGTCTATTTTGTTGGTGAAGAACTTTATGAGAAATTTGGAAAAGAAAGAGTAAAAAAGTTTCTTGGGGAATTGGGGGTTGAAGATAAACCAAGAAGGATTGAAATAGAGGGCAATTTATCTTGGGAAGAAAAAAGCAAATTAAGAAATAATAGCAGGTACACTCAAGAGATTTATCAAAAAGATTACGAATACGAAGGGTTGGAAAATTTCATAAAAAATTTAAATCCAGAAAAGTCATATCGGCTGTGGAAATTATTGCTAAAAAGTATTAAAGGTTTAAACACTTGGCAAGCACGAGAATTTTTTAAGGGTGAATATAGCTGGTTTTATTATTCTCAACAATTTGCAAGATTTGATGCAAAATTTTTAAAAATATTACAGCAGAAAGCATGGTTAGTTGACAAAAATAATAACTTTAAAAAACCTTCTGAAATTTATTTTTCTGATTTATCCAACAATTATATTAAAGAAAGCCCTAATATAGAGGTTTTGAAAAATGCCCTTGGTTTTAAGCCAGAAATTATTGAACAGCTTCAAGAAGAAGATAGGAAATTATTAGAAGTTGCAAGAGCATACAATATTACAGCTGAGGAACTTAAAAAAATTCTTTCTGAAAGAAAAAAAGAATCTGAAAGAGAACAATGGACACCCGAATGTGAACCAGATCTAATTCCTATAAAAATACAAGAAGTAGAACCAAATAAAATTGTTACTCCAGATTTATCAGGTCAAATAGAGAACATAGAAATAAGAAAATTTGAAGAACCGACTAAGGAAAATGAAAAATTAGCAAAGGAAGTCGAAAAACCATACATTGATAAAAAGGCAATTGCAAGATGGGGCGAAAAATATGTTTATAATGCTCTTAAGAAAAAGTATGGGGAGATAGGAGAAATTGTTGAAACGGATTCTGGATTTAAAGTAATAAGTACCGATGTCGAAGAGTGTGAAATTATATGGTTGAACAAGTACCAAGATAAAGGAAAGGGCTATGATTTTGTTAAAAAGAAAAGTGGAACTGAGATGGAATATATCGAAGTTAAAACTAAAACAAAAGAAGAGGAAGAGCTTATTGAAGTTACGGGAACACAATGGGAATTTGCAAGGAAATTATTTGAACAAAATGAAGGAGAAAAATATTCTTTTTATGTTGTATCCAACGCAGGAAAAGAAAATGCGGAAATTCATATATTAAGAAACCCAATTAAACTTTGGAAAGAAGGGAAACTTTATGCACATCCAGTTAATTTCAAGCTGTAATTTGGAGGACATAATCCATGGAAAAACCCGAGGAGACTCCTTTTGCTGAATTGCCCGAAGCCCTTGTGGAGGAGATGCTTTCCAGAAGTGAGCAAGTTGGGGATAGGCTTTATGATTCTTTTAAAGAAATCCAAAGTAATAAAGCTAATATGCGCAAACAATTGCAAGAGCAAAATATCCTGAAACAAGATACAGAAGTCGGATATCCAGGTATACCAACTACTTGTGGGGTAGATGGTTCTTATGCTGTTGAGAAACTTTTAGCAACCGATTTTGCTGCTTGTGCA
>JACVJA010000266.1 GCA_015661035.1 Candidatus Calidifonticultor daggyaiensis
TCTTATTTTTCAAATTCAACTTTTGCTTTTTTACCTATTTTTTTTCTAAGGTAGTATAACTTTGAACGTCTAACAATGCCTGTATTTATTTTTTCAATTGAATGTATCATAGGAGAGTTAATAAGGAATGTTCTTTCTACACCTATATTAAAAGAAATTTTTCTAACTGTAAAAGTTTTATTAATACCTGAACCCTGGATTTTAATAACAATGCCTTCAAATGACTGAATTCTTTCTTTATTTTCTTCTTTTATTTTTAGATTTACCTTTACTTTATCTCCAGGTTTAAATTCTGGAATATCGTTTTTTAAATATTTATTTCCTACTTTACTTAATAAATTCATTTTTACCTCATTTTATTAAATCTTTTAAATTATAAATTTTCTATGTCATTTTATATTTTGTATTAAAAATTTGAGAACTGCAAAAATTTTTCATTAATTTATTACTGTTAAATTAAAAAATAAACTATGAAAATATAATTAATTTAAGTATTTTTGTCAATTAAATCAGGTCTATTTTTTTTAGTAATTTCTATAGATTTCTGTTTTCTCCAATTTTCAATTTCTTTATGATTTCCAGACAACAAAATTTCTGGTACTTTTAATCCCCTAAAAATTTTTGGTCTGGTATATTGTGGATAATCTAACAGACAATTCTCAAAAGACTCCTTTTCGATAGAATCTTTATTTCCAACAACACCCTCGATTAGTCTAACAACTCCATCAATGATAACCATTGCAGGAATTTCACCACCAGTCAAAATATAATCTCCAATTGATATTTCTAAGTCCACTACTAGCTGTTTTATTCTTTCGTCTATTCCTTCATACCTGCCGCAAATTAATATTAAGTTTTCAAGACTGGAAAAATTTTTTAAAAATATTTGATTTAGCTTATATCCGGAAGGTGATAATAAAATTACCTTTTGTTTTTCCTCATTTTTAATTTTATTTTTTTCTTTAATAAAATTTACAGCATCATAGATTGGTTGAACAGTTAAAACCATTCCAGGGCCTCCGCCATATGGTCTATCATCTACTTTTTTATGCTTATTCTTAGTAAAATCTCTTAAATCATAAACATTGACGCAACATAATTTCTTATTATATGCTTCTTTTATAACTCCAAATTCAAGCATTCTGTCAAAAAATTTTGGGAAAATTGTTATCACATCTATTATTAGCATAAACCATTTTTATTTTAAAATTTTAAAAATTAAAAATACTCTGGTATTTTTTTAAGAATAATTATTTTTTTTTCAATTAAAACTCTGTCAATATAATCCTCAATAAATGGTATATTTTCAATTTTACCTTTTAATGTTTTAACAACTAAATAGTCATTGCTGTATAAACTTTCAACTTTTATAACTTTACCATAAAGCATCTCATTGTTTTGTAAAATATTAGAATCCACTAAATCATCAACCCAAAAAGTATCTTCTTTTAAATTTGGTTGGTCTAAGTAATGTCTAAATAAAATTGAACCTTTAATCTGTTCAACAGACTGCTTTGTATTAAAATTATAAAATTTAAAAATAATTCTTTTTTTAATTTTTTTATAAATTAGATTTTTTATATCTTGTATAACTATTTTTTTTGAACAATTTTCATCAAGATATAGTGTATTGTTCTTTTCAATAGTATTGGGGTAATCGGTAAACAAATTGACAAAAACATAACCATCTATACCAAAAGGCTTACCAATTACCCCAATAGCTCTAGATATATTTCCTCTTGACATAATAAATATGTCGAACTAATGATAATTTAATTGTATTCCAGATTTATGACTAGAATTTAATAATTATTATATTTTAAATGAGATTTTTAGAGGTTATATAAAAAATAATCAATCTACAATTTTTACAATTGAAGACTTACCTCTTTTAGCTGATGCAGCCCTCATTACCACTCTTAAAGCGTTAGCTGTTCTACCCTTTTTGCCAATTACTTTTCCAAGGTCATTTTCTGATACATGGAGCTTAAAAATTACCGTTTTATCACCTTCTTTTTCTTCAGTAATTTTCACCTCTTCAGGGTTGTCAACTAGTTCTTTAACCATATACTCTAGCAGTTCTTTCACTATTTACCTCCGTTTGTTTTGTATTAACTACTGTTGTAATTTAACAATATCAAAAATTTTTTTAACAGTGTTTGTAGGTTGTGCACCTTTTTTTAACCAATCCAGAGCTTTTTCTTTATCTAAATTTATTGTAGAGGGCTCTGTTTTTGGATCATATGTACCAATTTTTTCAATAAATCTACCATCTCTAGGTGAACGACTGTCTGCAACAACAATTCTGTAATATGGTTGTTTTTTGGCACCAAAACGAGTAAGTCTTATTTTAACACTCAACTATAGACCTCCTGGATTTTTACTAAATTTTTGTTAATTTTATTCTTAATAATTAATTAAAGCTTAATTATCTTACTTATTTTAACTATTTTAACTATTTATTTTATTAAAATAAACTTTTTTATATATCAAATTATATATTTTTATTAAAAACTTGCAAAATTTTTTTTAATTTAATTTTAAAAAAAATTTTAAGAAAAATTAAATGGGATATTAAAGCCTTTCCCAAATTTTGTAAAATTTTTTATAGTTTGTTGAGTTAATGAAAACTGTTTTAATAATCTATTAACATCATTTATTGATGTACCGCTACCAGCTGCAATTCTTTTTTTTCGGCTGCTGTTAATTATATAAGGTTTTATTCTTTCTTCTATAGTCATTGAATTTATTATTGCTTCTACTTTCTTTAATTGATCGTCACTAATATTTATATTGCCTAAAAGTTTACTTTTATTTTTAATAGGTAAAAGCGAAAACAATTTTTCAAATGATCCCATTTTTTTAATGTTTTTAATTTGCTCTAAAAAATCAGTAAAATTTAGCTGAGAACTAAAAATTTTTTGCTCAAATTCTTTTGCTTTTTTATCATCAATTACACTTTGAGCTTTTTCTATTAAAGTTAAAATATCACCCATTCCAAGAATTCTTGAAGCTAATCTATCCGGGTAAAACAATTCAAAATCTTGAATTTTTTCTCCGTTTGAAATAAATTTAATTGGTTTTTTTATAATATGATTAATAGAAAGAGCAGCACCTCCTCTTGTATCGCTATCAAGTTTTGTCAATATAATTCCATCAAACTGAGTATCTTCATTAAATTTACTTGCTATATTTACTGCTTCCTGACCAGTCATAGCATCTAATACTAATAAAACTTGATGAGGCACTACCTTTTTTTGTATATCTTTTATTTCTTCCATCATAATATTGTCAATCTGCAGCCTTCCAGCCGTGTCAATAATGACAGCATCAATTCCACTAACTTTAAAATAATTAATACCTTCATAGGCAATATCTACAGGATTTAAATTTTCTTTTGTAAAAAACTCAATATTGAATTGTTTTGATAGATCGTTAAGTTGGTTTATTGCAGCAGGTCTATATGTATCTGCGGCGATTACTCCGACTTTTTTATTATATTTATTTTTAATAAAGTTTGCTAATTTAACAGTTGCAGTCGTTTTTCCTGAACC
>JACVJA010000267.1 GCA_015661035.1 Candidatus Calidifonticultor daggyaiensis
TCAGGTAAAATATAGTTAAGTCTCGCACTAAAGAAATCTTTAATTTCTATTAGTAGGCTTTCATTCAATCCAAATTTATATTTTAGTTTTCCAATTAATTCTGCCAATAGGTCTGGAGAAATTGCTATTTCTATCTTATTTTCAAAAATGCACATCTCAAGTATCTTTGCAGGTTTTCCTCTAAATAATATTGCAGAAATAAAAATATTTGTGTCTAATACTACCTTTATTTTTTTATGCATTCTTAATTATTTCATATATTTCATCATCACTTAACTTGCTGACATCATATCCCTTTTTACTTAACCATTCAGCAAAATGACTTCTAGTTTTTTCCAAAACGTTTTCAAATTTTATTTTCTTTGCTTCTTCAATATCCTTCTTATTTTTTAAGTATTCTTCGTAGGACATTATAACTGCTTCGGGCCTGCTGTCTCTTGTGATAATAAAAATCTCTTTTTTTTCTGAAACTTTATCTATTAAATCTTTAATTTTGTTTCTGGTTTCAGTAACACCTATTATTTTTTCCATTTTTTAACTTTATCTCCAATCTTAATTTTGAAAATATATATAATTACAACTGAAGTAAATTACAATGTTTATTAAAATATAAATTATAATGTATATAATAATTTTTAATATAATGTATTTTTAAATGTATTTTAAAATAAACCATATAAGATTGCAAATGAAATTCATAAATCTTAAATCCAGAAGTTGATTAGAATTTTGGGATTAGTTATAAATTGTTAATATATAGTTTATATAATATTTTTGCAAAAATATCCGGTATGTAAATATCAGTTAGATGCTAAATTTATGCCTGTCTCTTTTTTGTCTTAATAGCCTTGCATGTTTTTTAAGCCATTCTTTTGTTTCCTTCATTCTATAGAATTTTGCACATTCATATTAACCATATAAGACTTTAAGTTAAGTCTTTATATTATTGCTTAAAGTAAATTATAATACTAGTAAATATTTCATCCCAGCGCTTAGAATTTTAGAAGTTTTCCAACTTGGTCATCTGATGGCATAAAGATAGTTTTTTATGGAGGCTCTAAGGAAGATAAATACTTAGGTTTTAATCTTATTATAATAAATTTGGATGGGACTGACATTAAAGATATTACTGATTTTATTACCGATGCATGCGCCTGGCCAGATTGGTAAATATAGCTTATGTATTATAAGTCATTAATTTTAGTTATATTAAAAAGACTTGTAATTTACAAGATGTAACAATTATTTGATTTTACAGATATTTTAATGTTCAATATAGTCTTAATCACAATGTGGTCTTAAAATCACAATGCTGTCTTAACCTGTTTAATCCTTAACTTCTAAATTATATTGTGCACAGCACTTTAAGTATTTTTTTCCGCTTCCGCATAAACAAGGAGAAAAATTATTTAGTTTTAATTGCTTTACCCCTTTTTTTGTAGGAATAAATAAATTATCAAAAGATTGTACAGGCAATGGCTCCCCTGTAATAAAATGCACTTCATAAGGAGTGTGCCCATGATTTCCCCATGTTCTTGTATTATTATAAACATCTAAAATAAGTGGTGTTATTTCGTAGAGTTGTGATTCATTAGAAAAGAAAATTTCATACCTTGCAAATTCATTAAGAACGTACTGAAAGGGATCTTCAAGAGAACAAACCAGTTCAATATCACTAATTAAATTATTTACTTTTTCTTCATCTTTACACATATTTTTTATTATATAATCTTTTAATTTCTGAATCTGAGGTGTAAATTCAAAATACCCCTCATCTTCATATTTTAAGAACTTTTCCTTTGGCGGCATATAATAAGAAATTCCATCATTATCTACTAAAATAAAATCAAGCTCATCATAATTTTCACTGTCAAAATAATCACTTGCTATAAAATCTTCATCTTGGAAAAATGGCTGTTGTCTTGAAAGAATATAATTAAGTATTTCACTAAATTCAGCCTGATTTAATTTTTCTTCATTATAATGATTAAATATTTCAACAAACTTTTTCTTTCTTACTGCTCCATAAAGATTAATGCAAATTTTTAAATACTGATATATTTTTTTATAATGCTCAAACTTTTTGTTAAATTTTGATTTATCTATTTTACTATAACTATTTTTTATCTCTTCTGGAACTAAAAAATATATTTTGTCATCATTATAGAATGAAAATATTAAGTACTTTTCAATAAGATAGCTGGTAATGCCAAAAGGCATAGCATTATCTTGTATAAATTCTTCTTTTATAAGTTTTTCAAATAATTCAAATTCATAATCTCTTGTAATAAGTAAAGCGTTTTCTATTCTTTCAGTATCCTTTATTCCTTTAAAAACATTATCAATTAAAAAATCTTTATCAACTGTTTCATATCTAATAGCAAGATTATCTGCAATAACCATAAGCTCTTTTGTCTGAAAACCTTCAAGAGCATCCCTAAGATTTGAAGAAGGTTTTGCTTCAAATGCAGTTAGTATATTTATTTTTTCAAGGTGGTCTTTTATAGTATTATCCATTCCACTCCTAAAAAGAAAAAATAAGATTTAAATAAGTTTAATAAATTTAATAAATAAGTAAGATAAATTATACATTAACTTTTTTACTTTGTATATCTGTCGAATTGATTTATTTAAAAAGTATCTGAAATGGTATCGTTGCTTCATTTAAAAAAAGTATCCGAAAATAATTAAATAAAATGTAAAAAACTCCCTATATTTAGAAAAGAATATATTTTTCTTTTAAATATAGGGGGTGAAAAAGGATGCTAAATATGAAGCAGAAAAAAGCAATAACAGCTGAGGTTGGAGGCAGATATATAAAGGCAACAAAAAAAGATAAGGGGAAAATTTTAGATGAATTTACTGCTACCACAGGTTATAACAGGACTTATGCAGCAAGAGCCTTAAGACTTTCCCCTGGAAGGATAGTAGGATATAGCAAAATAGGAGGCAGAAAAGTTAAATATGTAATAGGAAAAGCAGGCAAGATAAAAAGAGTAAGAAACAAAATTTACACACATGATGTGTTTTTAGCACTGAAAAAGATTTGGACAATATTTGATTTTATCTGCAGCAAGAGACTTAAGCCCTTTATGGCTTAAAGCAATAGAAAAACTTACAAAACATAAGGATATAGACCTTAGTGCTGAAATAAAACAAAAATTGCTTAAAATCTCTGCTTCCACAATAGATAGACTTTTAAAGCCTAAGAAGGATCGCTATAGATTAGGCAAAGGTAGAAAAGGAACAAAACCAGGGTCTCTTTTAAAAAAAGCAATACCAATTAGAACCTTTTTAAGACTGGAATTAAGAAAAAACCAGGATTTATTGAGGCAGATTTAGTTGGCCATGATGGAGGAGTATCCTCTGGTGACTTTGCTCAAAGCTTAAACTTTGTAGATATACTTACTGGATGGGATGAGAGCGCTGCATGCATAAACAAGGCACAGAAACACTTATTTGAGGCAATAAAGACAATATCTGCTAGATTTCCATTTAAAATTGCTGGAATTGATTTAAGATAATGGCTCTAAATTTATCAATAATCATTTATT
>JACVJA010000268.1 GCA_015661035.1 Candidatus Calidifonticultor daggyaiensis
ATATTATATCTAATTTCTTTCTCAGGATTATTTGCTTTTTCTACACGTAGTACATCACAACTGAAAGTCTTTGCTGGGCATTTCTATCCTAGCAATCTTATCGTGATGTCTAACTCTAACTTGGTTAAAACCTAGACCTATTAATAGTTGCTCCAAATGATCTATTTTTCTTAAAAGATTGTCTGTAATTTTAGTTCCATAAGGTATTCTACTTGCAAGACAAGCAAAAGATGGTCTATCCCAATCCTTAATTCTTAACATTTTAGAAAGGCAGCGAATATCATTTTTAGTTAGTCCAGCTTCTTTTAACGGACTTTTAACACCAAGCTTTAGTGCTGCATTAGCACCTGGTCTGTAATCTAAAATATCATCGAAATTTTGTCCATCTATAACATTTAAAAAACCATTCTCTTTTGCAAACTTTATTATTTTCGAAAAACCTTCAATTTTACAATAATAACATCTTTGAAAGTCATTTTTTACAAAATCAGGGTTTTCAAGTTCATTTAAAAAAATGGTATAATGCTTTGCTTTAAATTCCTTTGCAATTTTTACTGCCCTTTCAAACTCTCTTTCGGGAAATGATAAAGATTTTAGAGTAACCGCTGCTACATTTTTGCCAAGCACATCCACTGCTACTTTCAAAAGAAAGGTACTGTCAACTCCCCCAGAAAATGCTACAACAACACTATTGTAATGATTAAGAGTGGACTTTAAGTTCTTAAATTTCTCCAATATATTATTTCTTAAAAAAATATTATCCATATATTTCCCTATTATTTTAATTTTCAATAATAATTAATTGCAATTTTTAGTTATATTCCATTTTGAAACATTTTTCCTTTGCATTTTGACCTATTAAATACTGAAATTTATTACATTTTCACCTATAATATTTTTTTGTTTTTCTGAAAGCTGTTTTAAAGTTCTTTTTTCAAAAGTCTTTTTTATTTCATTATTTATTTCATCCCAAAGCTTTTCAGCAGCACAAGTCCCAGACCTGTCACAAAAATTTTTTAAATTTTTACATTCTACAATTGCAATTGGCCCTTCTACAGCTTCAACTATTTCCTTTATTGTTATTTTTGAAGCATCTCGCCCAAGACTATAACCGCCTTTTGAACCTCTAGCAGCAACTATTAAATTAGCTTTTTTAAGTAAAGGTACAATCTGCTCAAGATAACCAGCTGATATACCTTGCTTGCATGCAATGTCTTTTAAGAGCATTGATGTTTGGCCATTATTTAATGCTAGCTCAAGAAGAAATCTTGTAGCATATCTAGCTTTTGTTGATAATTTAATCATATTAAATAATAACTAACCTTTTTAATATAAAATATTTCCTACTATTCTTATTATATTAATAGGAATTTAAATTGCAATATTTTTTTAAAATTTTTTAGATAAGTGCTAAATTTAGAAAAAAATTTTAGAAAATAATTTTTAGGTGACAATTTTTATTTTATTTAAAATCTTGAAGCTAATTTTTAATATTTAAAAAATCAATCCATTTTTAGCAATCTGTCCTATAATAATCCCGTAATCATCAAGCAAATTTAGTTTTAACTAAATTTATATAATTAAGCTATAAAGATCTTCTAGCTAGTGATTTTATAGTTGATTAATTTTATTTTATCTCTATTATATATTTTTAAAACCAATATATTTTTAAAATTTAAGTCTAATATTAATAAAATTTAATTTTAGTAATTTTTATGAGTAATATTGCAGAAATTTTTTTTGGAGCACTTATTGTAGCTTTTACAGGCGCACTTATGCCTGGACCAATGTTGACTTTAGTTATTACAAGTGTAGCACAAAAAGGATTTTTGTCATCTTTCTTTATTGTGATCGGACACGCTGTATTGGAACTTATTATAGTTGTTAGTTTTTTCCTTGGAATACTTAAATTTCTTAGTAATCCACTAATTATTAAAATAATAAGCATAATTGGTGGAGCCTTTTTAATTTATATGGCGATAAATATAATAATTTCTATAATTCGAAAGAAAATTAAGCTAAACCTTGAAAGTAATAAAAGTTATAGTTTTCTTGGAAAAAAAAATACATTCATAATAGTCGGCAAAGGAATCCTTATTAGTCTTGCAAACCCTTATTGGTACATATGGTGGTTAACAATAGGGGCAACTTTTATGATAAAAAGTGTATCTTATAGCATTAGTGGTATTTCTTCTTTTTATATAGGACATATCTTGGCAGATTTTATATGGTACTTATTTATAGGTTTACTCATAAGCACAGGCAAGCGCTTTTTTAACCAGAAAGTTTATATAGGAATACTTTTAGCTTGCAGCATTTTTTTGCTATACTTAGGGATTAAATTTATTTTGGATTTTACTATTTTGTAATAAATATTTTTAATAAAACCCTCTTTATTGTTTTAAAATATTTTTAACATGCTGTAATAATTCTGACGGTTTTATAGGTTTATCCAAAAATAGATTAACTGGAAGCCAGGATGGGTCAATATCCTGCTGACTAAAGTGACCAATATAAATGCCTCTCTCATTAATTACTGATAACATAATTATTGGTATATTTGATAACAAATTATTAGACTTAATCTTTCGCGCAATTTCAAATCCTGCTGAATTATTTTCAGGGAACATGACATCTAAAATTATCAAATCTGGTTTTTTTTCTAAAATATTCTCTACGACATTTTCATCATTATATTGAGCATCAACTTCATAACCATTTGCTTTTAAAACCATGGAAATAGATTCTACAATATCTCTGTCATCATCAACAATATAAATTTTTGCCATAATATTACCTCCAACTAAAATTTTATTTATTATTTTTGTTACAAACTATTATAATTTATTATACTATATTTACATAAAATTCAATAAGTATAAAATATAATTAATAATTATTTTATTAATATAGTACTATTAATAATTTTTTATTATTAGTAATTGCTTAATAACTTACAGTCTTAATTTACAGTTCAAAACTAAATTTAGAAAAACTGAAATATATTTCTGATATAACTAATAAATAACAAACTAACAAAACAAAACTAAAATTTATACCTAAATTAAACACAAAATAATAAATTTTAAAAAGGTAAATATTGATCATACTAAAATAAATAAACTAAAATGAGTATGGATAATAGCAATAAATCATTTGATACTAAAAAAATAACTAATAGCGGAACTATAGCACTAGTTGGATGTGGTAATGGTGGACTTGCTCTGCTTAAAGTGCTTTTACAAATTCCAGGAGTAAATATAAAATATGTTTGTGATATAAACCCAAATGCAGTTGGGGTATTGTATGCAATTCAACATAATATAACTTTTGTCCAAGATTATAATGCAATATTAAATGATAACGAAGTTAACTTAATATTTGAAGCTACAGGAGTGCCGGCAGTTTTTAAAGACTTAAGTAATAAAAAACATTTAAATATAAGTTTGATTGGCGCAGAAGGTTCAAAGATTATCTATAATTTATTAGATGCTTATAATGAAATAAATAAGAACTTAAATGAATATAAATTAAACCTGGAAAAAAA
>JACVJA010000269.1 GCA_015661035.1 Candidatus Calidifonticultor daggyaiensis
TTTTTATCTAAAAATAATATAAATTTAATATACTAATATATTATAATTATTAGATATTCCATTATTAGATATTCTTATTTTTTAACTATAGTAATCTTTACGATCCAAAAAAGTATTATTTTTTAACTCATACTTTTAAGTCACAAATATAAAGTGATTAATTTAATATGATTTAATAATTATTCTAGTTAATATTTTGATTTAAATAACTGACTGAACTAAAAATTTTTTGTATCACTTTATTCTAGTTTAATTTATATATTTTTTTAAAAGTTATCATTAAAAAATATATAAATATATTTTAATATATTTATATTTTAATTTTTGCTGACTAATTATAATTATTTATAAATTTTAAAAAAATAATAAAGGAGGTATAAAAATATAAATTAAATTAAAAAGAAAGGAGGCTTAAAATTGAATAAAATCAAAAGCTTAAAAAAAATTGCTGTTATTTCTACAAGACTTGGCGGAATCGATGGTGTTTCGATTGAAGCAAACAAATGGGCAGAAGTTTTTTTAAATTTAAGGCTTACCCCAATCTTTGTTGCAGGAAGCTTTATAAAAAAAACTGACTTTAAACAGCATATAATTAAAGAACTGGATTTTAACCATCCTTTAATTGAAAAGGTAAGACAAGCTTCTTTTAATATAATATATAATACAGCCTCCAGTCAAAATGAGTATAAAAATACAAATGATATCACTAGCACTACTATTATTAATAATAATAGTAGTAGTATTAGTAATAGTAATATAAATACTGATTTAACAACAAAAACGACAGAAACAACGATAACTTCTTCTACCAGTACTGTTAATATTGATACATTTACTAATAATTTTACTAATAATAATATTAATACTCTTACAACTACTACTTATAATAAAATCATAACAAATGAACCATTAAAAACTTTTACAGAAGCTAACCTGCAAAACTTAATCTTTAAAACAGCAAATTTTATTGAAACTAAAATAACCCAAATAATAAAAAAAGAAAAAATAGATTATTTTAGCATTGAGAATGCTTTGTCTATACCTTTAAATATACCCTTAGGGATTGCATTGCTCGAATGCATTAAAAAAAACAATATTCCCACAATAACAAGACACCATGACTTTTATTGGGAAAGAAAAGAGTTTTTAAATCCAAAGTATTCTTTTATAAATTATATACTTGAAAAATACTTTCCACCTGTTGATAGTAATATTAAACATATTGTAATAAACAGTTTGGCATATAATTCCGTTTTAGCCAAAAAAAATATTGCAGCTTTTCAGATTCCAAATGCTTTTAATTTCAATATTTTAAAAAATCAAAATTTCAACAGCAAGGAAAGAGCTAAAGAAATAAAAGAGTTTTTAGAGTTAAAACCTGGTGAACTTTTATTTTTACAGCCTACAAGAATAATTAAAAGAAAATGTATTGAAAGAACAATTAATTTAGCAAAAATCTTAAAAAATAATTATGAATTTAATATAAAAATTTTAATAAGCGGATTATATGAAAAAAATGAGATGGATTATTTTTACCAACTATTGGAATATTCACGCAAAGAAGGTATAGATCTTATTATCTGTAATTCTTTTAATCGTAAAAATAAAAAATACCCAAATGTAAAAATTAAAAAATTTTTTAAATTCTATAATATTTATGACCTTTTTAATGTTTGTGATTTAGTGACACTGCCTAGCGATATAGAAGGTTTCGGAAACCCTGTTATAGAAGCTTGCGCTTTTAAAAAACCATTATTTGTAAATAAGTATCCTGTTTTAAATGATTTTTTACAAAAAGGATTTGATTTTGTAGTCATTGAAAAAGATATTAAAAAAGAAGCAATAGATAAGTTAATAAAAATTTTTAAAGACAAAACCTATAGAAATGCAATTGTTAATAATAATTTTAAAATTGCAAAAAAAAATTACTCACTTGTAATGCTTAAACAGCAAATAAAGAATGTTTTTAGTTCTTTTAAAAATTAAATCTTTTGAGTGTATTGTATTTTTTATAAATTTCTAAGGGCTAATACAATCGCTAACTAATTATTTTTTATAACAATATTCAGTACAAAAACTATTTAATAAGTTAATTAATTCTTTGCTGGATAATTGCCAAAATTTAAAAATTTTCATTAATCTTTTGCTCAATTAGATATCAAGATTTGCAATAGCTGATTTATTCAGCAAGAAATAATTATATAAATTTAAAAATAATATTTTTGTTGGAGGTGTAAATATGGATACAATAAAGTGGTATAAAACAAATACTTTTCATTATTCGCAATTTGATATTGAAGATTTAGTTAAAACCAAAATAAACAAAAATTTAAAAATTAGTTTGTGTTTCCCTACTTTAAACGAGGCAAAAACAATTGGAAATATTTTAAAAATTGTACAAAAAAATTTAGTTGACATTGGTTTAGTAGATGAAGTTATTGTGATTGATTCTGATTCTACTGATCTAACCCAGAGCATTGTTGATTTCTATGGTTTTAAGTTTATAAAACATAAAAACATTTTAAAAAACTATGGTACACATAAAGGAAAAGGGGAAGCTTTATGGAAAAGTATTTATGAAACAAGTGGAGATATAATTGCTTGGTGCGATGCTGATATTGAAAACTTCAATGCAAGATTTATATTTGGAATTTTAGGACCATTAATTAAATTTGAAAAAATAAACTTTGTAAAGGCATATTATAGAAGACCTTTAAAGGTACATCATTCATACATCAAAGAGGAAGGCGGTAGAGTAACAGAAATTTTAGTTAGGCCAATGCTAAATTTATTTTATCCCCAATTAAGTATGCTCTTTCCACCTCTTGCAGGTGAATATGCAGGCAGAAGAAGTATTCTTGAGAAACTTCCTTTTTTCACAGGCTACGGTGTGGAAATAGGACTTCTAATTGATATCTTTGAAAATTTCGGATTAGAATCAATAGCACAAGTTGATGTGTTAAGAAGAATTCATAGAAACCAACCTATTTCGGCTTTATCTAAAATGTCTTTTGGAATTCTTCAAGCTTTACTTCAAAAACTTCAGCAGTATAATAAATTAATATTAGTAAGTGAATTAAATAAAATTTTTAGAAAAACAGATTATATTAATAAAGAATATATAATTACTCCTGTAAAAATTATTGAAAAACAAAGACCACCTATGATTGAAATTAATGAATATTTATTTAAAAAACAAAATGAGATTATCAAACAAGCAGAAAATTTGTAAATTAATAGAAGAATTTTAAAAACAATTTATCATAAGCAAATATTATAAACAAAAAAGGTGGTGCCATAGATGGCTGATTTTAAAAATTTAAAGATTAACAACTATAATTTTGAAAATAGTAAAAATAATATTGGTAACAATAATAAAGAAAAAAATAATTTTGAATGCAACTTTGTACTATTAGAAGATCATATTATTGAGCTTATTAAAAAAATAAAAAAAATTGATATATTGATTGGAATACCAAGTTTTAACAATGAACATACAATAAGAAAAGTTATAACAAGTTATTTTAATGGTATAAGAAAATATT
>JACVJA010000270.1 GCA_015661035.1 Candidatus Calidifonticultor daggyaiensis
ATTTTTTTGAAATTTTTAATTTAACTTAATTTTAATTTAATTTTACTATGTATAAATAGTTAAAGTTAATTTATAAATGGCTTATGAGAATATAAAAAAATATATATTATATACTTTAGGCTATCCTACAGTTGCAGTTGAATTGACAGATGAACAATTAAATATTTGTATTGAAGAGGCAATTGATAGATGGCTAGAATATGGTGAAGTTAAAATTAAATATCATAAATTTCAACTAGATAGGGGTGTTGATAAATATGATATACCACCTGATGCTCTATATCAAACCCCACAAGGAAATACAATGAGAGGAGTTATATATAAACCTACTAATTTCGAAATGTTTCAATATTATTTTCAATATGTTTTATATAATTATAGACCAATAAATTTATCACATATTTATTTAATGTTTTCTAACTTAGAAAGTTTTCAATGGATAACAGGTCAATTTATAACTTATAAAATAATTGATGGAAATAAATTGGTTATTTCACCTATTCCTCAGGAAAGTAGTCCTGCAATATTAGTTTATGCAGTTAAACCCGAAGAGCAATTAATTGAAACTAATTTATGGATAAAAAAATTTGCCTTAGCACGGGCAAAACAAATTTTGGGGACTATAAGATCAAAATTGTCTATTCCAACTCCAGGAGGCGATGGTTCATTAGATTTAAGAGGTAGTGAGTTATATAGTCAGGGTCAACAAGAAGAAGCCAATTTATACCAAGAATTAAGAGATAAATTCCCAGTAGGAGGAATTTTAGTTGGATAAAAAAATATATACATTGAAAGAATATTATAATAATTTAACTAATCAATATTTTAAAAATAGTTCTTTAATTAAAGAACAAAAACAAACCAATCCAGATGCTTTTTGGAATAATTATTTTTTAAAATTTAAAACTCCTATTGAAGATATTATAAAAATATTTCAGAAAGAAGATTTAAAATCTAAGCTTGAAAATATAGTAAATACATTTTTTACTAAAGAAAAAATTGACAAAGAAGGATTAATATTATTAAATGAATTATTGAGTAAATATTTAGAAATATTGCCTTTTCTATTCTTTTTATTAAGAATATATCAAATTACTTCTCAGCCAAATATTAATCCTGGATTTTTAGCAGAAATTATAATTTCTACATTTATAAACGGATTAAAATTTGCACAAGCCAGAGCTAAGGAAGATATTGTTGTTGTGAATTATAATTATCAATTAGCCCAAAACTCTGATTTTGATAATTTTTTAAAAACCATTCTTACACAACTATCTTATGTAAGTTTAAAAGTTTATCATCAAAGATCTTCACTGGTAAGTTTGGGAAATATAAAAAGTGATTTAAAAAATAATAAATTGGTTGAGATAAAAATAAAAAACGATATTTTAAATGCTCAAGATATAATAAAATATATTTTTATCAATAATCCACCAATAAAAATAAATATTTCAGAAAATTTAAAAGGAAATTATAATTATAATTCAAAAACAAATACCCTAACAATAAATGTAGATTATATTATAGAAAATATATTTAAACCAATATATCATAATGAAAGTTGGCTTATAATATTTCATAATGGTGTTAAAGAACAACCTATTGAAGAGAAAGAATATTATAAAATGGCACTTACAGGAGTTCCATTAGAAATATTTTCTACTCCTACTACTTCTAGAGAAAAAAGACAAACAAAATTAGAATATATAATTAAAAAGAATTATTCAAATATAATTTTAGAGGGGGGGAAGGAGGGGGATTTATCAAAAAAAATTAAAGTTCCGTTTGTTCAAGAAATATTAAATTATAATTTAACAATTCTATATTTAAACTCACAACAATATTACGATGTTTTAAGAACGTTTCTTTTAAAAGATGATTTAAATCAATATTTAGATTTAGATTTAAATTTATTTAATTTAAAAATAAATAAAAATAAATTACTTGAATATGTAAATAATATTTATAAAGAAAACAATTTAATATCTTTTGAATTTGCAAAAATATTTAAATTGTTTTTTGATACAGAATATGTTAATTCAATTGACAAATTTATTCGAAAAATATATGATTATGAAATAAGTAAGTTAGAATTATATAATGAAGATCAGAAAAAACAATTATTTAGAAATATTATATTTCAAATAAAAAATATATTTAATATATTAAAAGAAGCAACATACTTAAATGCCAATAAATTTAACGAAACCTTACAAAACTCATATGAAAATATTATTAAAATTATTAATAACTTAAATGTATTATCTAATAACTGTGATTATTCTATACAAAATATTATAAACATTAACAAAGAAATTAAAGAAAAATTAAACCAATTACAACAATATTATAATTATTTTGAAAATATAAATATTTCAAAAGATTTAAAAAATATTGATGAAACCACAAAGAATTATATTAAAGAAATTATTAATAATTTAAATAATTTATATTTTCAAATATCACTTAGTGGGAGTGAATTACAAAGTAAAGAAAAATTGCAACAATTTAATAATCAATTAAATGCAATAATTGAAAATTTAAATAAAATATTAAAAGGACAAGATTTTGTAAATATTTCAAATTATTATAATAATATAAAAGAAAACTTGAAACAATGTTTAGATATTTTTAATAATATTCAAAAAGATTTAAAATATATTCTTCAAGAATCTAAAATAAAATCTCAATTAAATTCTTTATTTTCACTAAACACTATTCTTATTCAAAATCATAATGAAATTTCTAATATTATAAAATCAATTGAACAATTATTTTTATCTTTAAGTCAAGAATATATTTCAATTATAGAAACATTGTTGTTTTCTGACAATTTATTTATTAAACAACTATTTGATATACTTAAAACAATTAATCCTAAATCTAAAGAAGAATATTTTATAAAATTTAAAGATTTTTTAGAAAAAATTAAAAACAATTTTAATAATATTACTAATTATCAATTTATTAAACAATTAAATTATTTAATTAATACCAGTGTTTTAGAAGATCAAAAAAATAAAATACTTGATCAATGGGCAGAAAAAAAAGCAGAATTGAATTATTTGATTGACAATTACGAAAAAAATTTAAATAATTATCAACAAATAAAAGAAGAATTAGAAAAACAAATTGATGAGTTTGCAAATGCTTATGAGCAAATTTCAATTGAAATTAATAATGACATTGGAGAATTAAGAAATAAAATTGATTTATCTAAAAGACAATTTGCTGAAAAATATTACTATTTAATAAAAATATTATCCGAAAATATTATTAATGAAGATATAATTTCAATTTTTAAAAATATTTGGATTACTATTAAAAATGGATTATATAAATTGATTAATGAAACCAAATTGATATATAATAATATTAAATTGGCTATTAATAAAATTATCAATATTACTAGTAATCAGTTTAATACTATTATTTCTTCTATTAAAGATTATTTTATGAAGTTTAATATTGATGCTGCTGAGGAAAGACTGAATTTAAATAGGTGGAATGATTTAATAATTAGTTTAAAT
>JACVJA010000271.1 GCA_015661035.1 Candidatus Calidifonticultor daggyaiensis
TTGCGAATGTTCAAAATATAGAAGACCCAGAAGTAATTCAGGCTAATTCTGCAATGATGAGAATTTTAAGATCTTTGTCCACTGCAATTTGGCATGGAGATAAAGATACTCTTTCTGTAGAATTTACAGGTTTTAAAGAAAAAATACAAAAAGAAGTACCAGAAAATGTTTATGATTGCAGAGGACAATTACCTTCTATTTCTGTTATTAAGGATTTTGCTTCGAAAATTCGAAGAAAATATTATGGGTTACCTAATAAAATGTATGTTTCTGTCGGTACAAAAAATCTCATTGATAATACTATTGTAGGTGATAGCAATCATTATGTTTTTACTGATGCAACTAAAACAGGTTCTGTTTTTCAATCAAAAAATGTTGCAGGTATTTATTCCAGTCAGGCAAAAGATGGTGTTATTTTATATGATGTGGATTTATGGATTGATGATTCTAATTTAGAACCACCAAAAGTTTATGATCCAAATACAAATTCTTATATTGAAGGTTCTATCGGTAAAGAACCCCCAAATACTCCAATAGTATCCGTTTTAGTTCAAAATGCTATTCCTGGTTCATTATGGGGTTCTGGTGATGCTGGAACTATTAGGTATAGAGTTTCTGCTATAAATAGTAAAGGTATATCTCAGGCATCTACACCATTTAGTGCAAATGTAAATGCAGGTGATGCTGTAGAAATTACAATAACACCTGACACTAATGGACCATATGCTGAAGCATTTGTAATTTTTAGAGAAACTTCTCCTGGTTCTGGTATTTACAAAAAAATTAAAAGAATAAAAAGAAGTACGAATCCTTCAACCGTATATGTTGATTTAAATGAAGATCTTCCAGGAACTACTATTGCTATTCTTGGTGATTTTAATTCCAGAAGTACAGCAGATGAAACAAGAACATGTGTATTGAGTGAATTATTACCACCATTAAAAACTACTTTCCCACCAGGTATAGCTGGTCTAAGACAATATACAGGAATGATTGAATATTATTGTGTTCTTCAAATTTTTGCACCAGAAAAATTTGTTTTATTTAAGAATATCCCTGTTGAATAAAAGTTGAATAAAATCTATACTTCCTCCATTCCTCCATTTTATCCCCCTATTACAATGGGGGTATTTTTTATTATTTTTATCTAAAAAATTCCGATAATTAGTATATATCCCTTTATGCCAAGACATAAATTTACTCTAAAATACGATGAATTCTTTAAAATCGTAACTAAAAACTTCTTTGAACTTCTTAACTGCAACGTCATTACCGAATACGAAATCCTTAATCTACCCAAAAAAGCAGACATCATTATCATTAAAAATCCAAATACTAAAAAATTAGAATTATTTAAATATTTTAAAATATTCAATATAATATCGTTTAAATCCGAAAAAGATAAACCTTCCATAAAAGATTTTAATGACCTTTTTATCTATCTTACGGGATTCTGTAATAGAGAAAAATCCGCTAACCTTAATAACACTACCATCACCCTTATTACTCCAGACTTTACTAAATCCTTTAAAAATCTATTAAACAAATATGCCATATTATTAAAGGATATTCAATACAGGATATTAGTGATATAACTGGATTATCTAAAAAAGATTTAAAAAAATATAGAATTATTGAATAATTTCTGTCTAATCCATTTACCTTTTATTTTTTAATTATTTATATAGTAATTAAAATTATATTTTTTTTCATCTAATTTAATTTATTTAGAATTTAAAATGGTACATCTTCATTTATCTCATTAAAAATATTAGATACTGATACCGTTTGAGATTGTGCTTTTAATTTATTTCTTTTTTCTTGTATTTTATCCCATACATATTTTCTGTCAGAATCTTTAAGTTTTATTTGGTTATTTTTTAATTCCTCAATAATCTTTTCTATCCCTTTTTCGTCTTTTACATTATAAATTTCTCTTATTATTTTTGATAGAAATTGTTTATATTCAGATAAAGAATCATTATTAATGTTTTTATAATTATTATTTGAATTATCATTTTGTTGTATTTTAGTTTTGCTTTCTTCAAACAAAATTAAAAAACTAAAATTGTTTAATAACAGTTTTTTGACTGCTTTTGTTTGTGCTAAAGAAATTAATGCAGAAATATTAGGTGCATTTTGATGTCCTACTTCCATATCGTTATATTGATCACAATGATCTGCATAACCATAAGCTTTACTAATTATATTCCCCTCATATACTAATCCAGCACATACTAAAACAGCGTCTTCTTTTATTTCTACATTAACAATATCTATTATAAAACCTAAAATGTTAGCAATTCCTATTAGTTTTTCTATTTTAATAAATTGTTTTTCCTTACCTTTTTTTGTTGTGCCATATTCTAGTATTTTTATATTTTTAAAAATTTCTTCTTGTTCTTTTTTTTGTTTATAAATTTCGTATATATTCATAAACTACTCCTTTAAGTTATATTTTTTTTCTAAATATTCTATTTCTTTAATAGCATTTAATATATCATTTTTGTATTGACTTTTTAGATGTTTATCTTTTACTGTATTTAGTTTCTCTGAAAGAAAAGCAATTGCAGAGTGGAGATTTGCCACTCTTAATCTTGCAAGTTCTTTCAGATTATATTTTGTTTTGGGATAAGTGAGGCTCTCTCGGAGCCTCTTATTTTTATTAGTCATAAAACTCCCTCTAATTTGGAAATTTCTTCTTCATTAGATTTATTATTAGATATGTCAGATTCATATATAAAATCAAAAATATAAGCTATCATTTTTTTTAAATCATAGATTAAATCATTTATAGCATCTTTTTCATGCTCATCTTGTACATATTCTAATCTTTTCTCTAAATACCCAATTACTTTTATCAAACTTTTTAATTTATAATAATCATATTCATTCATTTTCCTCATAATGCATCCTCCATATAATTAGTTTTATCCATTCATTCCCTATTTAGTTTGATTTTTTTGTCCTGATTTATATTGAAATTTATCGAGAGATTCAATATCACCAGACATAGCCAATGCATAGATATACTTCTTCTGTTTATCAGTAAGTATATAGTTAAGTTCAGAATACATTCCATAAAGTTCTTTTAACACTTCTTGTATTCTTTTCTTCCCAAAGAAAATATTAGATTTACTTTCTTTTATTTTTCTCTTAAGTTTATCTATATAACTATTAACTATTTTTTCTTTTTCTTCTTCCGACATTTTTTCAATTTTATTAACAAACCATTCATATCTTCTAAACCCAGAATCTTTATATGAAACTTTAAAATACATACCCAGCTCCTATTGTTTTATTAGCATCGTATGTGCCCCGATGCAATGGGTTCGGGTTTTTTCCTCGCCCACCCGATGGGACGCCCGCAATTAGACTGGTTGTCTCCAGTCCCAGCCGTTTTCCTATACTACTAATATTAGTAGTAAGATTTCTCCAGCTGGTGCGTGAGTCATATAAATACATTATAATACATTAAATTATTATTTCAAGCATTTTTTTGTACTATAATTAATAACACTATT
>JACVJA010000272.1 GCA_015661035.1 Candidatus Calidifonticultor daggyaiensis
ATTATTTTAAGGCAGAGGTCAACGAAAAAAATGACAATCCCCCAGTAGGAATAGTTCTTGGCGCAGAAAAAGATAATATATTAGTTGAATATGCTCTTGGCGGAATAACCAATAAATTGTTTGTTTCTCGGTATAAATTATATTTACCAAAGAAAGAAAAGTTGCGTCAGAAACTAAAATATTTATTAGAGAAAGAATAATATGAATTAAGATGCTTAAACTAAAGTTTGATCCGAAATTAGATTTCCAGGTTGATGCGATAAGTTCAGTTGTTGATATTTTTAGAGGACAAACTAAAAAACCTCTTGATTATACTTTTCAAATTATTTCCAACTCATTAAACCTTTCCAAAGAAAAAATTTTAGAAAACTTGCAAGAAATTCAAAAAAGAAATGGCATTGAATTATCTAAACTTGAAGATTTAACCGAGCCATACAATTTTACAATTGAGATGGAAACAGGAACTGGTAAAACTTATGTATATTTGAGAACAATTTTAGAGTTAAATCAGAAATACGGCTTTACTAAATTTATTATTGTAGTCCCATCAGTTGCAATAAAAGAAGGTGTTCTAAAAACTCTTGATATTACAAAAGAGCATTTTAAACAACTTTATGATAATCTGCCTTATACTTACTTCTCTTATAAGTCAGATAATCTTGTGATGGTTAAGATGTTTGGACAAGATACACATCTTCAAATTATGGTAATAACAAGAGATGCTTTTAATAAAGATATTAACATTATTCACAATCTTCACGATAAGATGGGCGATAAGCCAATTGAGATTATTCAAAAGACAAATCCAATTCTTATTCTTGACGAACCGCAAAAGATGGGAGGCGAAGCAACACAATGGGGGATTGAACAACTAAATCCCCTTTTTATTTTAAGATACTCCGCAACTCATAAAGATATTTACAATCTTGTTTACAAGTTAACACCTTATGATGCGTATAATTTAGGGCTGGTTAAAAAAATAGAAGTCCTTTCTATTACAGAAGAAGGTGAACCAAGTAGCAAAAAAATAATTTTAGAAAAAATAGAATCAACTTCAACTGGCTTAAAAGCAAAAGTTAAAGTTTTTGTTAAAACAAAAGAAGGCATTAAATTAAAGACAATAACTGTTAAACACAATGATAATTTAGCAAGTAAAACAGAAAATCCTTATTATGATGGTTTTATTATAAGTGAAATAAATAAAGGTGCTGGATACATTTTATTTTCAAATGGTATAAAAATTTATGAAGGTAAATCATCAGTTGAGGAAGATGAAATAATTAGAATGATGGTGAGAGATACCATAAAAGAACATTTTGAAAAAAAGAAACAATTAAATCCAAAAGGAATAAAAGTTTTAAGTTTATTTTTCTTAAATAGAGTGGATGATTATTTATTAGAAGATGGAATTGTTAGAAAAATGTTTGAGGAAGAGTTTAACAAATTAATTCAGAATAGTTATAAAGAATTTTCAAATTTAGATGTAAAGAAAGTTCATAGCGGCTATTTTTCAAAAATGAAAAAAGAGAAAAGTATTGAAGAGGATGAATCCGCTTATGATTTAATAATGAAAGATAAAGAGAAATTGCTTTCATTAGAGGAACCAGTTGAATTTATTTTTTCTCATTCTGCTTTACGGGAAGGCTGGGATAACCCAAATGTATTTAATATCTGCACTCTTGCTTATTCTACTTCAGAAATTAGAAAGAGACAGGAAATAGGGAGAGGGTTAAGATTGGCTGTTGGCCAAAATGGGAATAGAATTCAAGATAGAGATATAAATTTGTTAACTGTTGTCACAAATGAAAGTTATAGGGAATATTTAGAAAAACTACAGACAGAATATAGAGAAGAAGTTGGAGAAGAAGCACCACCAGTTGAAGAAAAAAAACAAAGAGTGAAAATAAAACGCAGAGATGATGTTATTCAGGGAGATTTGTTCAAAAATTTATGGAGTAGAGTATCTCCTAAAGCGAAGTTCATCGTAAATATCGATAGTGATAAATTTATAGAGCAGGTCTTGAAGGAAATACAAAAAATTGAAGTTAGAGAACCGGAGGTAAGCATTAAAAAGGTTAGAGTGGAGACAATCAAACCCGAAGATATTAAGGAAGAATTTATTAAAGAAGCATCAGAAAAAACAAAGATAACCAGGCTTTTTAATCTCATATCCTACATTGAAAAAGAGACTAATCTAACTAAAAGGACGATTTTTAATATATTAACCCAATCTAATAATCTTGCTCTTTTATTTTTAAATCCTCAAGAATATGCAGAAAAAGTTATACAAGTTATTAAAGAGTGTAAAAAGTCATTTGAGGTTGAAAGCATTGAATATATTGATTTAGAGGAAAGATTTGATGTTGCTCTTCTAAGAGAAGAGGTAACAAGTTATGATAAGTATGTGTTTAAAGTTCAAAAATCAATCTATGATGGAATAATCAAAGAGTCAGATATAGAAAAAGAATTTGCTAAAGCATTGGATAGTGATTCACGGATAAAATTGTTTGTGAAATTACCCGATTGGTATGTAATAGAGACGCCTGCTGGAAATTATACACCTGATTGGGCAATTGTTGTAGAAAGTGTGAAAGAGGGACATTCTGAAGAAAAAATTTATTTTGTAGTGGAGACAAAAGGAACAAATAATATTTATGAATTAACTCCTGATGAACAAATTAAAATAAGAAGTGCAACAAAGAGATTTGAGGTTATAAAAGATTTAAAATTTATTGCCCCTATTAAGGATTTTGCTAATCTTGAAAATAAACTGTAAAAATATTATTTAATAATCTTAGAGAAACAATTTTAATTCAAAATGAAAAGAAGAGTTGAATTTAAGAAAAAAACGAGTAACAAAAGAGATTTATTATACGAAATAGAAGTTTACAAAAAAGACCCAAGGATTTATTTAAAGGATATAGAATTTATATTACCGAATAAAAAAATTGAACTGGAATTTTCAAAACTTTATTTAATAGAGGATAGCAATTTAAATTTAGATGATTTATATAGGGCATCTGAGCAACTATTTTATGACCCTATCGCAGAAAAATATAAAATAAAAATTATAAAAAATAGATGGAAAATTGGCCACTCTAAAATTAATAAGAACAGTAAAAAATGGTCAGTAAAAGTTTATTATAAACCTGAAGTCACAGACCCAGCAACTGAGTATATAATAAAGGCTTTAAAAGATATAAAATTAAAAGTAAGTAATGTTAGAACAGGTAAAAAGTATATTTTGAAATCCAATACTGTTTTAAAATATGATGAAGTCTATTTGATTGCAAGAAGACTTTTAGCGAATTTAAATATTGAAAATGTTTTATTAAAGCCGATATAATTATATAATGAAGAAAAATTGCAAAACAAAATATTGCAAAACATCAAATGGAAACGAAATATTTGTTAGAACTTGGGAAAACCAAAATAAAAATAGTAATAGTGTGATTATATTACTTCATAGCATTTGCACACATTCAATAATTTTTGAAGAGTTGGCAGAATTCT
>JACVJA010000273.1 GCA_015661035.1 Candidatus Calidifonticultor daggyaiensis
AAGAATATATAGTTGAGGTTAAAGATGAAACAATTAACTTAACATATTGGAGAAAAACAGATAAATGGGGAAGTAAATTGCTTTCTAAAATTAAAGAATTAGAAAATAAAATAGGACAAGTTTAAATTTATTATTATGAATTAGAAAAAATATTAATTAAAGGATGGAAAAATATGGAAGAACCTAAAAATTATCATTCAATAGCATATTTAGAACTTAATTATTTAAGAGATCTGGCTGATTTTGTTATTCCAAATGGTGATACATATAAGCTCTATTTTTATATAAATAAAGAAGGGGAATGGGTTAATTTTCATCAAAGTCCCTTTTCTCCTAGTTTGTTTTTAAAAATTGATAATATAAAATTAACAGAGTTAGTAGATAATCCAGGAATAAAATCTTTAAAAAGCTCATATGAAATAACATCTTCATCTCAGTTTTACGTCCTTTTCACAAAAGAAAGAGGGAATTATTATATTTATTTGAAACAAGATGTTAGATATTATTATGAAATGGTAGATCCATATTTTGATCCATATTCCGTTAAATTTCCTCCAAAGGCGTTCTTAAAAATTAAAATAGACAGTTATAATTATGATATACTAGATATTAATAGTTATCCTAAACGCATTAATTTTGATCTGGGCGATGTGGATTTATACGATGGTAAAACGATTAAAATTTCTAATTCTCCCTCCCTTTTTGTTAATAAAAAATTTTTTAAAATAGTTAAAAATATTTTTCGTATTGAAAGAATAGAAGAAGAAGAAATACAATTATATCATAATGAAAATAGTGTTTTATTTATCCCAAATTTTTCGCTATCGTCTGATTCAGGATACACAAACGTCGAAAAAATCATAGTTATGACACCAATAATTAAATAATTTTAATTTATTTCACTAATTTATATTTATTTTTCCTTTTTTCACCCTTTTTCTTTTTTTCTAAAGTATTTAATGACGCCATTGATGCTGGTGCTAAATTTCTAACAGGAGATTTTGATAAAAAAACATTCTACGAATTAACTCAAATTATTTATAAAAAATACGGTCTACAACGGTTTGACAATTTTCACGACCAATTAACTGATCTTGCATTTTATGCAGCTGCAACTGTTTTAACAAATAATTTAGGAAAATATTATAAAGAAATTAAAGAAGAAACCGATCGACTAATTAATAATTATATTCCGAAAGATTATGAGAATAATCCAAAATTTGCAGACACATTTAAAAAATTAAGAGAAGTTCTACCTAAATATATTTACTACTTAATTGACGATATTCTTAACTATGCATATGAATTTGGTCTTGGAAGGGCAGTAGATATTTATACTTATTTATTTCCTTACTATTAATATTAAATCATAATTTTTATACTTAATCAAGGATAATAATTTAACTAGTTTTTTATTTTTATCATTTTAAATGGTATACCATAAAATAAATGGTATACCATTTTTTATTTTTTAAAAACATTTTTCTACTTTTTTTCTTTTTAATTATCATATATATTAATAGAGAACAGTATATGGACTTATATTTAAAATATAAAAGCTAAATAATAAGGAAAGGATGATAAAAAAAATGATTTATAATTTAGGTCCAAATTTAGATTTTAAAAAAATATTTAATGATGTTGTTAATGCTGGTTTTAACGTCCCAACAGAAAAAATTGATATTGACGCATTTAACGACTTAGTTCAAACTATTGATAAAAAACCGCATACATATTACGGCGTCGATCTTCTCGAACCATTACTTAAACTTGCATTTAATGTTGCATCATCTATTTTAACAGATAATTTGGGGAAATATTATAAAGAAATTAAAGCAGAAGTCGATCAAATAATTAACAATTATGTTTCAGATTATGTGAATGAACCAAAATTTGCTAACATAATTAAACAATTAAGAGACCTTCTACCTAAATATATTTGCTTCGTAATTGACGATATGCTTGCATATGCATATAAACACGGAACTGATGAAGGAGAAGTAAATATTTCTAATTATATATTTCCTCATTCTTTTTAAAAATAATATTAAATTATAAATACTTTTTTCATAACTTTTTTATTAATTATAATTATTATACCACAATTTAAATTTTCAAAATAATTGTAAAAAATACTTGACTTTTATTTGGAAATTATTTTATTTAAATTAAATTTAAAATTAAAGTAGGTAAAAAAATATGTCAATATCAATCGGATATTTAGAATTAAATTATTTAAAACATCTCGCTAATTTTCTTCTTTCTGAAAGTCAATATCGCCCCTACCTTTATCTTAATAAAGATGGAATGTGGGTTAACTTTTATCATAATTATGAAACACCAAGGTTGTTTCTTCTTCTTAATGAAGAAGAAAGTTTCGGAAAGATTTTAAATAAAAAAACGAGATTGCTAGAAACAGCGTATGAAATTCCATATGAGTGTCAATTCAATGTTTCCCTTCTGAAAGAAAAAAATAGATATTTTGCTCTATTAGAGCAAGATCATTATTACTATCATCTTTTAGTAGATCCATATTTCGATCCTTACGAACATTCAGACATTAACATTTCTGACATAATTCTAAAAATTATATTACAAGTTGATGATTATGATGAATTAGATATTAATGAATATCCTTATTCTTATTCAACCAATATTTCTTCACTTTCACTAAGTGATGATGACAATAAAGTTATTAAAATTTCTGATTCTCCAACTCTTATTCTAGATAAAAGATTTTTAAAAACAATTTTAAATATAAATAAAATAAATAAATTATCAAACCCTCTTCAACTTCATTATGATGAAGACAGAATAATGTGTCTTCTAAAAACAAGAATACAATCTGACTCAGAATATACAACAATATCGAAAGTTGCAGTTATTTCGAAATTATTTAAATAATTTCTTTTCCTTCTCCTTTCTCCTTCCTTTATCTTCCTCTTTTTTCCCCCCTTCTCTCCCCTTTCTCTTCTTTTTTTTTCTTTTTTAAATTATACATATATATTATTAATGAGAGAAAAAATTAAAAGAATTGATCTAAATTTACAATTACAAGAAAAAATACTACCCCTTTGCCGCTTAAAATATGGCGAAATATGGGAAGATAAAATAAATGGTCATAAAGTTGGTGTGCTAGATGCTACCAAACTGGAAGATGTAAAGAAAATTATGGATTTTGAAAAAGCAAAGTTGATTTTAAATGACCCACCCTATAATGTTATAGTTGGAAATGCCAACACAAAAGATTTATTTAAAATAGAGTTAGAAAGATATTTAGAATTTTCTGAAAAATGGGTAAGAAATGCAATTAGAATTATGGATGAAAATTCTCATCTTTATATCTGGATGGGCGCTGATTATAAAGATAATTTCCAACCATTGCCTGATTTTATTATAATGATGAGAAAATTTAAAGAGTTGAAACCCAAAAATTTAATTACTTTAAGAAATCAAAGAGGTTATGGAACACAGAAAAACTGGATGTGGGTGAGACAAGAACTCC
>JACVJA010000274.1 GCA_015661035.1 Candidatus Calidifonticultor daggyaiensis
TTTCTAATAATGTTAAAGCATCCGCAACAATACAAGATATAAATAATAATAATATATCTATTAATGCTATTATACCTGGTAAATATGGTAATGAAATACGTTTTAAAATTTCTAATTCTGGAGATAAATTAGAGATAGGGGATTCAAATGAAATACAAGCAAGGGATAATCTTGCAAGAACAGATATAATCATACAATATGTTGGTAATGGCACAACAGCAGATTTAACAATTGATTCTAATAATATAAAAATAAACATTTCTGGTCAAACTGATGGGTCGCAATCATTAACAATTTCAAAAAATGATGTAAAAACATTACAGGACTTAGCAGACGTAATTAATTCTAAAACAGGGTATGTAGCAACAATTGAAAGTTCCCCTGATTGGAAGGTTGAATATTTAGATTATGTTAATAATGTTAGCGTTTTAACACCTTATAATATAAAATCTATACGTAAAAGACAATATGATGCCTTTTTACAAACTGGTTATGCAGAAATTCCTTCTGGGAATATCCCATTACAAGATACTACTAATTTTATTTATTTAACTGGTGGGCAAACAAATCAAGGGACAACGACAGATTATATTGATGCAATTACTTTATGTGAACAGCTTACAGCATTTTATATCAATGTTTGTTCTTCGAATATAGCAGTGGCAAGTGCTTTATCAGATTATTTATTTAAAATGAATTCTATTGATGGTAAAAATGAAAAATTTGGTGGATGTGGAGCTGATATTACACAACCTTTTGATGATAGAATTAAAAATGCTAAAATTCTTAATAATCCATATATGGTTTATGGTGTAAGCCCAGTGAAATTATATAAATCTGATGGAATAACAGAAAAGATTTATGATGGCTGGATGTTAGCTATTATTCATAATGCAATTAAAGCAAGTAATAATGTTAGAGAAAGTGCATTTTATAAAGATCTAAATATTCTTGATGCACCAGAACAATTAACAGAAACTCAAAAGAAAAAAGCATTAGAATATGGTTGTTTAATTGTAGATAAAAAACCTAATGGTATTTTTAAAATAACTCATGATGTTACTACTTATCAAAAGACAGATTTAATTTTACAAAAAGCAAGTACTGTATGTACAGCTCTTGCTCTTGTAAAAGATTTACGAGAAAGCCTCGAGTTAAATTTTACAGGTGAAGTCCCCACTGACCCATCAGCATTTGGTACATCTTTAACAGATGCAGATATAAGAACATTTATAGAAAGAAAATTTGATATTGATTATATCCAAAGATATGGTTGGCTAACAAGAAATATTTATACGGGTGAACCAGCATGGGATAGAAATTTTACAATTTTTAGAGAAGGGAATGTTTATAAATTTATATTTCCAGATGGTAAAATTGTTACTTCTATTGATTTTATGTTTTTCTTATTAAAGTTAGATGTAGTACGAGGGCAAAGTGCAGGCTTATAATATAAATAAAATTTTAGTTTTTACTCTATTATTATCTTGTATTAGTGACCCAAAAAAAATTAATAGTAAAAATTCTATTATTGAACAAGATATTAAAACAATTGAAAAAACAATTAAAGAATCAAAAAAATTCAAAGAAAAAATACAAAATAAGTCATATATAAGAGAAGAAATTATTTATGAATTTAATAAATTACAATATTCTCTTATTTTATGTAAGAATCGCTTAGAAGTTCTGACTAATGATTTGGATAAAATCCAAAATCAAAACAATAATTGTATAGAAAATATTCATAATTTAGAGAAAGAAGTACAGAGATTAAAAGATAAAGAAATATCTTTCTGGGATAAAATAAAAAATAATCTTTTCTATTTTTCCTTAGGTTCTTTTTTTGTTATTATCCTACAAATAATAGTAAATATATTTGGTGGGATAAAAAGTATATTAGATTTATTAAGACTTAGATTATAAAGTTATATTTTTTCTTTATATATTTTAAAAAAAATCTTCAAAATCTAATGTGTCTTGATTATTGTTTTGTTTTATATTTTCTTTTTCTTTATTTATTTCTTCTTCAAATAATAATTTTTGAATATATTTACCCGCAGATTGATTAAAATTATTATCTAAAATAAAGGCTCCGACTTTTTTTAATTTCTCTTTTTTTTCTGGTTCCTGTATTTGATACATTTCTGCGATAGATTCTCCTAAAGGTGCTAAATCCATTTCAGCACGAATTTCATCAATCGTTTTTATTGTTTTTACTAACTTTTCTTTTTTTATTAATTCTTTTTCTTCATTTATTGGATCAATATTTATAAATACTTGTTTTATAGAATCAAATCTTTTATCTAGACATTTTATTTTATTAAATACATTGGAACAAAATGTTAATATACTTTTTTTAGCTCTCAATGAACTATTTTGAATTCTATCACTCATATTTGCTTCTGATAAAGATTGACTACCTAATAAACGTAATCCGAGCTCAGCTTGGTCCATACCAAAAGTAGCAAGAATAAAAGTTGTTAACCATTGCATTAATTTTTCAAAAGCAATATCATCCGAAATGTTTAAGTTAGTCCATTTTACTTCTTGTTCACTGGATATAATGGGGATTTCAAAATTATTTCTATTATTATTCCATAATGATTGCCATTGTAAATTCAAAGATTCTAATGTTTCTTCTGCTACATCACCTACTATTGATAAAAAGCCTTTTGGTGGATTATTTGAAAATCTCTCTTGATTATATCTTAATGCTGATATAATACCAGCAATTTCATTGATGCAAATTTCTACAGGACTTAGCCCTGTATATCTATATTTTATATCTGATAATTTATTACTATGAGCATAAATGATTTCATTTTTTGTAAATGTTTCTACAACTTTTCCGTTTACAACTTGGACATAAGCAACATTCTTATCTTTATCATATCCTTTTTTTGGATCAACAGGGAATATTGTTGCAGGGTCTAAATATTTTATTTCAATTATTTTACCTAATCTATTTCTTATCACATAAAAACTTACTGTATCTATAATAAGAATATCATTAATCATCATTCGTGCTACATCAAATAAATTATCTTCTGAATTCTCCCCCATTGAATTCTCCCCCATATAATAAAAAAGTTCTTCTGCTTGTTTTATTAATTCTTTTGTTTTTTCGTCTATATTTTTTTCTTTTTTTACCATACAGAATGTAAAATGTTCTGGAATATGAAAATATTCCATTAATTGATCTAAACGAATCTTAATAATTGCCCCTATTAATGAAGTAGTATAACTAACTTTTCTTAAAAGTTCATATGATGGTCTTTGATAATCACGATAAAAAATCCCCTGAGAAATAAAATGATTATACTCATCAATTAATTGTGGTTTTTTTTCATTAAATTGATTTAATTCATTGTTTGCTTTTATGAAAAAATTTTTTACTGCATTTTTTATAAGAAAATCACGAAAATTATCTTTCTCTTCATTTGTACTATTGTTATTTGTTATTTGTTCTAATACATTTTCTTTTAATTTTATTTTTTTT
>JACVJA010000275.1 GCA_015661035.1 Candidatus Calidifonticultor daggyaiensis
GTTGGCAAAAAAAATGTATAATGAAGCCTTGATTTATTATAGTATGGCACAAAAATTAAAAGATGATCTTTTGGTTAGAAGTAAAAAACTTGAAGTTGAACGAATATTGAAAAGAGAAAGATAAAGATAAAGTAATAGGAGGCTTATATGGGAATCAAGACGCTTCTAATGATTTTTATAATTTTTATTTTTTGTTCGGTAGGATGTTATCAAAGATTATGGTATAGGACTAATGAGATAAATTTTCAACCTGATAAAAATTCTTTAATTGATTACAAATACTACTTAAATATTATCGAGTATCCAAGTCATAATAAACCGTACTTAAATTTTGAAATAGTAAGATATCCGATTTATAGAAACTTTAAAGTTGTTAAATATATTGAGACAGAAAAAATCTCACATAAAAATACTTCATTAGTTTTATCGGTTCTTTCTTTTATAGGTAATTTAATAATTTATAGTATAGAAGCAGAAAAAGAAGATTTTACAAAACCTTCGTATGCATTTTACGGTTCTTTAATTCCAACAGGTATATTTGTGTTGTATTTTATGATTTCAGCAAATTTAGATGAAGGTACCCAACCAAAATTTACTAAAAATTACAAATTTAGTTATGAGAAAGATACTTCAAGTGTTATAGACTCCGTAAAATCAACATTCCATCCATATAATTTTACAGTAAAACTTAAATTAGATAACAAAGAAAGAATTTATACTTGTATGGAAAATTGTAGTTTAAAAATAATTGATGACTTTGGACTTCTTAACTTTGATACCCTAGTTTATATTAAAACTCACCTGAGTGTCCTATTAAATTCTGGTATTACTATTGACACAATAATTCAATTAGATCCAAAAAGATGGACTCGTGAATATATAAAAATTCTACAAGATAGTGTTCCAACATTTTATGTTACAAAAGAAAATGAATTAGAAGTAATTAAATATCTAAGGAAAGATGAATTTTACGAGATCTTTTATAAGGGGGATGAATTAGATGAGATAATATGTGATAGTGTAATTACTAAAGTAGAAAAGGGTGTTGGAAAGTACGTTTGGTTAAAAAAATAAAAAAATTTAAGGAGGAATTATGTTTAATTTAATTACTTTTTTTTATTTTATAATTTTAATTATAAATGCTTTTTTACTTCAATTGGAACCAACTAAAACAACCATTGAAGATATAATTACAAGGCCTTATTCATATAAAGGAAAATACGTTGAAATAAATGGGCTTGTAAACTTATATATTCAAGGGCCTGGTGGAACAAACTACTACCTATTAAGAGGGGATTATGGTGGAATAATTCGGGTAAATACTCAAGAAAGTTCCCCTGTTATAAATAAAAAGTATATAGTAAGAGGAATAATTTATACAGAGGAGGAATCGTTCCCCAAAAGACAGTTGTCAGTTTTTATGAGTGAAAAAGAAAGAATAGCACTAGAATTTCCAGTGCCAACCTTTTTCGTGGAGCCTAAAGAAATTAATGAAGGTCAAATTGCATTTTTAAATTGGAACGCCCCATCGGCTAGCAAAGTATTAATAAATGGGGAAGAGGTAAATGCTTATGGGAAAAGAGAAATTATGACCAAAGAAACTAAATCTTTTCATTTAGTAGCAATTTATCCAGATGGAAGTTCTAAAGAATCAAAAGTAACAATAAAAGTAAATAAAAGCATTTTAATGAATTTGTTGAAAGATCACGTTATATTTATATTATTTGGGATACTACTTATATCATTAGTATTTATAGTTTTTTATGTTTTTATAAAAAGGCCAGTTTCTCAAAAATTTCCTTATGTATCCCCAACTATGAATCAAGAAATGAATAGGAAAGAATTTATTGAAGATAAATTTGTTTATACTACAGATGATGAATTTCGAACAATTAAAATCGTAAAGAATCCTTTGAAAACATTAAAGTTTATTCCTGGAAAATTCTTAATAATATCTGGCGAGGATAAAGGTAAAGAACTAAGAATAGCAGGGTATCCAACTAAAGCAGGATTTGTAGTCTCTATTGGAAGGAAAGAAGTAACAGGAGACAAAGCATTTGCACACATTCAATTAAAAGAAAAAACAGTTTCTCGAGAGCAGGCTGAGTTTATTTATAACGATAATAAATTGTATGTCCGAAATTTAAGTGAAACAAATTACACACAATTGAATGGAATTGATTTAAAACCTGGTGAGATCAGTGAGGTTTATCCAAAATCTATCATAAAATTTGGAGAAGTAGAATTTCAATATTTAGTTTAGATTAATATGAAAAAATTTGATGTTTATTTTGTTTCAGAAACTGGAAAAAGAGAAAGAAATGAGGATAGTTACCTAATTTTAAATCCTAGAGACGATATTTTGTTTCTTGCTGTCTCAGATGGTATGGGTGGACATCAATGTGGCGATATAGCATCTAAATTGGTTATTGAATCTTGTCAAAAAACTTTATATAGTTTTTTGGATAAAAGGGTAGAACCATTTAATATTAAATCAATACTTATAAAAATTTTCTATAATGCACAGGAAGAAATTAGAAATCATTTAAAATTGTACAGTAATATAAAATTTATGGGTGCTACTTTGACTTGTCTTTTAATAGTTGATAATTATTATGGTTGGGGGAATATTGGCGATAGTAGGTTGTATAAAATTACGAATAAAGAGGTAAAACTCTTAACGGTAGACCATACATTAGTAAACGCGATTGACTCTGGAATCAATAGTGCTGTAGTTAGAGAAAATATGACAAAAATTCTAACTCGAGCAATTGATGGTTCATTTGATGAACCAGATATTTTTCCTGATGTTGAGCTTTATTCTGAAATTAATGATAATGAATCATTTTTATTATGTTCTGATGGATTAATTATCGATAGGAGCACAGAAAATAATGAGTTTATATACAATTTTTTAAAAAGTAAAATATCTCCGCAAGAATGGCTGAATTCATTAGTAAAAAACGCAATTAAAAATGGTTCGGATGACAATATTACTGTAATTTATGCATTAAATAACTGTAGAAAAAGAAGTAAAATTTTTAAGAAGATAATTAGTTTCATTAAAAAATAAAAATTAATTATTCAATTTTTTGGCTGGTGTGTATTCATTTTTTATTGAATTTAATGTAATAAGATTTCCCATTAGTTTATATTGTAAAATTTAATGAGAGAAATTAAAAGGGAACTCTTTTGAGTAATGAAAAAATATTTTACATTTAATATAGATTTAAGTTAATAAAAACTACTAAGATGATAAAACCAGTACTTTTTATGTATTTTTATTAATGCCATTATTAATAAATTAATAAAAGGAATAGAAGAAATAGAAGAAAAAGTCAAGAAGAGACAACAAAATAACGGAGAATATCAAAGATTGAGTGATAATCCAGAAGGTCTAATGATAAATGGTTGAAGAGCAAAGTTTAATATTCTTAGATTGTTTAATAAACAAACTGGGAAAGCTAAAAAGT
>JACVJA010000276.1 GCA_015661035.1 Candidatus Calidifonticultor daggyaiensis
TAGTTTTTTCTCCATATTTGATAGCCTCCTTTCGTGTTTTTTTACAGGTAGGCTATCATTAAAAAATTAACATTTCAAATTAGTACAAACTGTTAACATTTTAAAATAGTAACATCACTCCACGGGAAAATTATTGACATTGACGCTATTTTGATATATATTTTTATACTAAGGATTAAATTTGGGTTGCCGGACTTAATGTCATAGCCTGCTAGTCATACGTCATTTAGTAGAATTGCTTGTCATATTGAGTAGATTTTTTAAAAATTGATATTTGATTAAAAATATGTTATTAATATATTAGTTAGAAGAAGGTTAAGTTATGAAAAAAACACTTATAATATTTGTATTAGTTGTTTTTATATTTACTTTTTGCTTTTCAAAAGCGATTTTTTCTTACGATGATTATTCTAGTAATACAACAGACTATACCCCCTACTATGTTGGGTTGTTAGTTGGAACAGTTCTTGTGTTTTTGATTGCGGTTGGTGTTGCTTCTGCCAATAATAATCAATTCGCATATACTGAATCAAACTATAGATTATATAAGGTAAATATAAACGCTATATCATCTAATGAGCCGATAGATATAAAACGATGTATACTTATTCCTGCAAATTCTGACACAACATTTGAAGATTTGCAATATAAAGAATACGCAAAGTATGTTAAAAATGCTTTAGAACTTCGAGGATATTCTTTTACAAATGACATAAAACTTGCTACAACTGCAATTGCGATTGGATATGGTATTGGCCCACCTGAAAAACATATATATTCATATAACATACCTATTTGGGGTGAAACAGGTGTTTCATCAACGCAAACAACAGGAAATATTCATATTTATGGTAATTATGCTACTTATTCGGAGACGTCTTATAATACGCCAAGTTATGGGATTATTGGATATAAAACAAATATAGGCAGCTATACCACATATACGCGATATATAACTATTGGAGCAATTAATTTAAAGAAATTCAAAAAAACAAAAAAGATATCAGAATATTGGCACATCGATATTTTTGATCAAGATAAAAGTGGGGATTTGCGATTAGTATTTCCGTATCTAATAGCTGCTTCTTGGGTATATTTTGGTGAAGATACTGGAAAAATTATACAGACACAAATTTATGAGAATGACCCAATTATAGATTTAATACGTAATAATAAAACAGAGGACATAGAATATAATTTAGAAATTCCTTCTATAAAAGATTAAAGAAAAAAATATATGACTTTTGGAAATTAGTTTATGAAAAAAATGTTAAATCTGGGGGCATACCCCAAACTTAACTTTTTAATCTGGAGAATTTAATGGCTGAAATTGTTGAAATATCTGGAAATATTTTCAATAGCAAATGCGATGCATTAGTAAATACAGTTAATTGTATGGGTGTAATGGGAAAGGGTTTAGCATTAGAATTTAAGTTTAGATTTTATAATATGTTTATAGAATATAAAAAATTATGTGAAGAAGGTAAATTAAAGCCTGGCAAATTACACTTTTGGACAAAATCAAAACCTTATATAATTAATTTCCCTACTAAATATCATTGGAAATTTCCTTCTAAAATTCCATATATAGAGGATGGATTAAAGGATTTTTCTAATATGTATATTAAATATAATATAAAATCAGTTGCTTTCCCAGAATTGGGCACAAACTTAGGAAAATTAAGTTGGAATCAAATCAAAGATATTATGTATTCTAATTTAAAATCAATTAAGAATATTTATATAGAAATATATCATTACAATCCTGAAACACACGATAATTTATTTTTAAAACTAAAAGATAAAATAAAATTTTTAGGCAAAAATGATTTTATTAAAAATACAAAAATTAATAAAAAACAAGGAGAAATTTTAATGAAAATAATTAATCAGACTTCAATCAATAAAATGATAGATTTATATAATGTGAAAGGACTTGGAGAAAAAACTTTGATGAAGATATATAAATATGTTATGAATGACGAAACAAAAAATCAAAAAGAACAATTAATATTTAATTTTTAATTTATGAGTTTAAAATCTTGGAAAATAGAAAAATTAACACAATATAATATTAAATATTTTTATTATCTATGTCCGATAGATAATATTGAAAATGTTCTTAAATATGGTATTTTATCAAAAAATTTAACAGATGAATTATTGGGCGAAACAAAATCTTTTGCAGATAATAATGTTCAAGAAATAAGGGATAAAAAAAATATAATATGTAGTGATCAAAATTATTATAATTTACATGATCTAGTTCCATTATATTTTACACCTAAAACACCTACTTTATATAAAAAGAAAGATGAACAAAATAATCTAATGATTTTAGTTATAGATTCTGAAATAATCTGCGATCAAAACATTGTTTATGCTTTTTCGGATGGAAATGCAGCTAGTCACAATACAAGGTTTTATTGGAGTTTAAATAATATTAGTAAACTTCCTTGGAATATAATTAATGCGGAATCATGGTGCGAATATGAAGATGGTAAAAGAAAAAGATGTTGTGAGTTTTTAATTTATCCAAATGTTAGTGTAAATAGAATAAAGAAAATTATTATAAGTAATAATTTTTCTTTTAATAAAATAAGTGAAATTTTAAAAAAGTTTAACTTATATAAAAGAATATACATACATATAGATAAAAAAGGAGAATTTTTTTTTAAATATTTTTAAAGAAAAATTAAATTAAATATAAAAATGTTTTATGTTAAAATTTTTAGCCTTACTGTTATGCGATAATATTTCGGTAACTTTTAGTATAATATAAATATATAAGGAGGAAGAGTGTTAAATCCGGGGACTGGTTAAAACTTACGATTTTTATTTCATCAATCAATATTTTCAATGAGTTGAGCCCCTTTTTCTATATTTACACACTTTAGTATACAATAACTCTCAAAAAAAAACTTAGCAATTGTCCTAATATTGTGTTATAATTTTTCATAGTCTAACCTCCTTATTTTATTGGTATTTTTTGTCATATTATATCAATATGACGGAAAAAAGGTTAGACCTTTTTCTTTACTAATTTGGATACGTGTGTGTGGGCACGGGTAAAAAAACAGATAATGTGAAAAGTTCTATGAAAAAAAATGAAAGATTTAGAGGTAGACCAAAAGAGGAATAGAGACAGGAATAAAAGCTGAAAAAACGTAGTTTAAAGGTTAAGAGAAGCATAGAAGAGGCAAAAAGTCAAAAAGCGTTAGTTAAGGAAAAAGTTCTTTGAAATAGTATAGTTAAGAAAGGCAATATAAAAAGTTCTATTGAAAAGAAAAAAGCAGAGATTAGAATATAAACTAAAAGTATTGAAAATAATATACATCCCCCTATTTAATAAAGAGTGGTCAGGGCAATGCAGATAGCGCACAATATTAATCAATTGATGAAAAAATGGATTTTACTCAAAAAGCAGATAGTAAAAGTAT
>JACVJA010000277.1 GCA_015661035.1 Candidatus Calidifonticultor daggyaiensis
CTGCAGTTTTTAATATTAAGTCTATATCTTCAACTGTTAGTCTATCAATTTCGATTAAATTTTTAACACTTAACATATATTAATTATTTTTTGTTATCAAAAACTTGTAAAATAACCTATTAAACTTAATAAATTCTAAAATTTTACAGCTAAAAAATATTAAATTAGTAAAATTTCTAAACCACAAAAATCGAGCTCGAAACAAAACAGTCTTATACTAAAACTGTTAGATTTATAAAATTGCTAAACCCATTTTTCGTTTATTGAAACTTCATCTTTACCATCAATTTCAATTAAACTTACTTCAATATATTCATTTAAAGCTGTTGGTATATTTTTACCAACATAGTCTGCTTTAATTGGTAACTCTCTGTGCCCTCTGTCAACTAGTACTACAAGCTGAATTGTTTTTGGTCTGCCTAAATCCATCAATGCATTTAAAGCTGCGCGAATTGTCCTACCTGTAAATAAGACATCATCAACTAATATAATGTCTTTGTCATCAATCTTAAATAATATATCTGTGACTTCTATTTGTGGTCTTGTTCTTTTTAAAATATCATCACGATAAAAGCTAATATCTAACTTACCCACTGGAATATCTCTACCTTCAATTTGACTTATTTGTTCAGCTATCCTATAGGCTAAGGGTACACCTCTTTTTTGTATTCCAATAAAAGCAATATTTTCTGAACCCTTATTTCTTTCAATTATTTCATGAGCAATTCTTTTAATTGCTCTTTTAATATCATCATCAGTTAATATAATTGCCTTTTTTTTCATATTAATAGATTAAGTAATTAATAAATAAAAAATTTTAAGAATTTATAAGATATTAATTAAATTTATAGTTTTTAAATAAAATAAAAAAGCCTTCTTTAATAATAAAGAAGGCTTTTAAAAAATCATTAGCAAAACAATTAAAATCAGATTTTATAATTTTAAATATTTTTTTTAATTTTGTTGATTTATAAATAAAATATTTTTTTAAAGTTAACAAAAAATTCATTAAATTTTCCTTTTTAGTCTCACAGGACTAATTTAAAGGTTTTTATTTTTATATATTTTATTTTTATTGATTGTATTATAACACTTTTAAATTATAAAACAATAATCATCTTGTGATAGATAATCACCAGTCAGTTCAAAAGCTCTACCTCTACAACCGCCGCAAATACTATTAAAATCACAATTAGAACATTTGCCTTTAAGCAATTTTTCTCTATTTCTTAAATTATTAAAAATCTTGCTATCTTTCCAAATTTTATCTATTGGAGTTTTAACGGCATTGCCAGTATTTAATTCAAAAAAAGGACAAGGCCATACATCTCCGTTAGGTTTTATATAGAGTAAACCACGGCCAGCTGTACAACCATAAAAAAATTTAGGAACTATTTTTTTAAATATAAAGTTAAAAAAATTATTTTTTAAACTCTTATTAATATCTTTTATTTTAAAATTGTAACTAGATTTACTATTATTATTAATATTTAAAATATTATCGAAATTATAGTTTCTAAAAAATTTATTTTTAATTATAAAAGCCCAATATTGAGGTTCTGCTACAGTTTCAACTAGTACCGAGCTTTTTTTTTGAATTTCTGACAAAAATGTTGCTAACTTTTCATTATTAGTCTTATCAAGTGTAGCATCCTTAATCGTACAACCTCTCCCAACCGGAACAAGCTGATACATCAGCATAATTGAACCACCAAGTTTATCTGTGTATTTTACCAAATCTTCTAAATTATTAAAATTATAATTCATTGCTGTTGTATTAATTTGTAATAAAATACCTGCTTTTTTTATAGCATTAATGCCTCTAATAGCAAGCTCAAAAGCATTCTTATTTTGTCTAATCTGATTATGAATCTTGGGTGATGTTGAATCCAGTGAAACTGCAATACCAGCAACTCCAGCTTTTTTTAAATCTAAAGCCACTTTATCGGTAATTAAAGTAGCATTAGTTGCAACAACATTTATAAAACCTTTTTGCTTTGAATAATTTAATATTTCAAATAGGTCTTCTCTTATAAGTGGTTCCCCTCCAGTAAAAACAAGCATCCTGAATTCTTTTATTTTTCGTAAGTCATCTATAATCTGTTTTACTTGATTTGTCGAGAGTTCATTACACTTATTATTAAAATCAAAATCATTACGACATTTATCACTAGCTACTATACAATCAGTTTTTTTATCAAGTTCTCTATTTAAGTTAAATTCAGTATTAGGATTATTTGAATCAACTTTTTGAGCATGACAATGTATACATTTTAAGTTGCATCTATTTGTTATCTCGAAAACAGGGTGGTTTGGAAAACCAATACAACCCATTCCAATTGCTCCAGCTGCAACTGGAATTGATTTTACTGAATGTGTAAAAATCCACTTATAAAGTTTTTTCCAACCAATCAAATAAGAGAAAAACAATATACTTGATATCTGATTTAAAAGTAAAGTTGGCGGCAAAAATATTCTAAAAAATTTATTGTTATTCATTTGTATATTATTAAACTATTGTATAGTATTAAACTATTGCTAAACTATCTTGAGAAAATTTAAAAAAGTAACAAAAATTCTAATCTTATGGAATTTTTTATAATCTAAAAGCTACACCTAATATATAAGATAATGTTACTCCTATGTTTACAACAAGTGTAAGGCCACATAACATTTCCAGTTTTTTAGGGTCATTATAACTTTTTTTAATTAAATTAATAACTATAAATATGGAGATTAAAAAGAATATAATACTTATATATAAACTTAGTAGTGGAGTTCCGTAAAAAATAGAAATGATAAAAGATACCCAAGTTAAAATTACTGAAATGATGTATATTATTGAAGCATTTTTTTGTCCCAATCTTACAACAAGATTTCTTTTTCCAGCATTTTTATCAGCTGGATAATCTGGAAATTCATTTATTAAAATTACATTAAATATTGTAAATCCAATTGGTATTGATATTAGGCTTGCAAGTATAAAGAATTTTTGAGTCTGTAAATAAAAACCAACTATAACTGGAAGCCAACCATAGCTAAATCCAATTAATATTTCACCAATACCTCTGGCTGCGAATCTTAAAGGTGGGTTTGAATAAAAAAATCCAAAAAAAATACCTATTGTTCCTAAAAGAATAGTATAAATGCCTGTTTTAAAAAAAAACTGTAAAATTAATCCTAGTACCACTGCAGTACCTAATGCAATATATGAACCAATTTTTGCATACTTTCTAGGCAAAACATTCTGTGCAATTACCTGGCTGCCGCCTGAAAATTTATTTTTACCATATTCAGCTGATAATTTATCTTCTACAATATCATAGTATTCCCCGTTGTAGTAAGTTACAAGCATAATTAATATTATTGCAAATAAAGCTATTAAAAAAACAGCTAAATTAAATACTCCAAAAAAAGTGCTTGCAA
>JACVJA010000278.1 GCA_015661035.1 Candidatus Calidifonticultor daggyaiensis
ATTAACAAGGATAATTTCAAAGTCAGTACTTATTTTAGATAAATTTTTCTTGACCAAATTTATAAATTCTTCGATGCTATCCTCGTTTCCATATACCGGCGTTACAATGCTTATTTTTTCTGACATATATTTTGATTTTTCAAAAACATCATACTCTCCTTTCCACAATTCATGAGCATATCTATAATACTTACGCCGTGTTCAAAAGGGGGATAAAGTTGTTCGTATTCTTTGTAATCAGAGTAATCTAACCAATGCACTTGTATATTGTTTTTTTGAAATAATTCTACATCCATATAATTCTTGGCTGATGGTCCTGAGTAATAATCTGTCGCACCTGCTTCTTTACATATTTCTATCAATCGCATATTTCTATCTTCACTTTGATAGTTGTATTCCCAACAGAACTTAATGGGTGTAGATATCATCAAAAAGTTTTTTATAGCATTCAAAAATAAAAAATTAATTTCATTAGCCAACTTTTTTCCTACTGTTGTTTTTCCAGAGCCCATAAAACCAATTAAAGAAATATTATTCATTTTCTAATTATGCTATATATTTTAAATATTATTAATATATTTTTTATAATTATTAAAATTTTTAGTTATTTCTTCTAAATTATCCATTCCAAACTTCTTTTGCATTTGGTTTAATAGATCTATTGCAAGCATTGCTTCTGCAATTACACCTATACTAGGAACAGCACATATATCTGATCTTTCTTTAAAACTTTTTGATTTGTGTTTAGTTTTTATATCAATCGTTTGAAGTCCTTTCATAGTTGTTGGGATAGGTTTAACCAAAATCTTTATTTCTATCAATTCACCATTAGTCATTCCGCCTTCAATTCCACCAGCATTATTTGTCTTTCTATAAAAACCTTTTTGCCTTTCATAAAATATTTCATCATGAAACTCACTACCAAGTAATTCAGCCGACCTTTCACCTGCTCCAAATAAAACAGCTTTCACAGATGGGATGCTAATTAGAGATTTTGCAATTATTGCATCCAATCTTAAATCCCATTGAGTATAAGAACCTAAACCTATTGGAAGCCCTGATGCAAAAATTTTTACAGCGCCACCTAAAGTATCTCCCTTTTGTGATACTTGATTTATTAAATCAATGATTTTCGATTCAGCGTCTTTATCTGGACACCTAATGGGGGAGTTTTCAATTCTATTAATAAATTCTAAATCTTTTTTGTTTTTAAAATGATTAAAATTCTTATTGATTATATTTTTAAAACTATTTTGGTTTATCTTAATATTACCAATTTGTTCAACAAAACTAAAAGTAAATATATCAAAATTTTTTAAAAATAACTTTGCAAAAGCACCAGCAGCAACTCTTGCTGCAGTTTCTCTAGCACTGCTCCTTTCTATAACATCTCTAATATTTGATAAGTGGTATTTTAATAAACCTGACAAATCTGCATGTCCAGGTCTAGGGTTAGTTATTGGCTCCTGTTTCTTATCTACCCAGTTTTTAAAGTCATTATTATAAATTAAACAGGCGATAGGTGCACCAGTTGTTATATTGTCCTTAATTCCAGACAAGATTTTTACTTGATCAGCCTCAATTTGCATTCTTGAACCTCTGCCATAACCTAATTGTCTTCTAAATAATTCTCTGTTTATAAACTCTATATCAATATTTACACCAGCAGGATATTCAGACAATATTACAGACAGGGCTTCCCCATGTGATTCACCAGCTGTTAAAAATATCATTTTTACCCTCTCTTTTAATAAGATAATAGATAAAGATAATTTAATAGATTTAAAAAAATTAATAAAATAATTTGGAATCTTTAAAATTTACTTATTAGTTCTTAAAATTTTAAATACCATTTAATAATAAAATCACCAATAAAAAAAGATATAAAACCGCCTGTTGCTAAAAAAGGGCCAAATGGAATAAACTGTTTTAACTTTTTTTTCTTTAAAATAATTAAAATTAAACCAGCTAAGGCGCCTAATACAAAGCCTGAAAAAAGAGCAAAAACTATATCTCTTACAAGAAAAGCCCCAAGCATCAATGTAAGTTTTACATCTCCCATTCCTAAACCTTTAGGATAAATTAAATGTATTATAAACATAAAAACAAAACCACCAAAACAAAAAGATAATGAAATCCACCAGCTATTAAAATTTGATAATAAACTAATCAGCAAACCTACAATTGTAAAAGGAAGTACTATTATATTTGGAATAATTAAAAATTCTAAGTCTATAAATGAAACTACTATTAAAACACTGGTTAATATTATCCCTGCTAAACTTTTTAAACTAAAACCAAATGAAATATAAATTAATACATATAATAGAGCATTTAACAATTCAATAAGTATATTTTGAGGATAAATCTTTGCATTACAATCCAAACAAAAATTTTTTCTAAAAACATACGATAAAATTGGAAAACTATATAGTATGCTCTTTTTTTGCTTGCAATTAAAACATATTGAATAAGGCTTAAAAACTGGTAATTTTCTAGGAATTTTATAAATTAAAACATTTAAAATACTCCCAATAAATAATCCAGCAATAAAAATAATGATAATTATAGGTATATTATTAATATCTATTATATTAATGTGCATTTTCTAAAAAAATAAAAGACATTATTTAAAAATACTGGATATATTATATCTAATTTTAATAATTTATTGTTAATAATTAAAAAATAAAAGTTTTTTTTAAAAAATAAATATTATAAAATCTTTAATTTTTTTATTTTTTTTATTATTTTATTTATTAATTTTTCTTCAGGCATAAAATTAAACCATAAGTTAAAAGAATAAGCCGCTTGATAAATTAACATATATATGCCAGAAATAGCACAATATGCATTTTCTTTTTTTGCTTTTTTCAATAATTCTGTATTAATAGGATTATAAACCATATCAAATACAAACTTATTTCTTAGACTCCAAGAATTTGGTATTGGAACTCTCTTTAAGTTCTCTAAATTATTATTAATATACATGCCTACAGGAGTACAATTAATAATTAAATCAATTGAATTGATAAATTCTTCAGCTTCATAAATATTATCTAAGGTGTTAATTTCGGCTTTTAAAGTTGAGTTAAGGTTTCCTAATAAAATATCTTTTAAATTTCTTGCCTTATTAAAATCAATATCATAAATAAATATAGTTTTCATATTTTTTTTTGCTAATTCAAAAATAGCACTTTTCGCAGCACCTCCAGCCCCAATTATAAGACAGGATTTATTATTAAAATCAAAATCAAACTGCTCAATAGCCTTTATCAAACCCATACCATCTGTACTATAACCAATTGAACTAAAATCAAAATTACCATTTGTATTACTATAAATAAATTTAACAGTATTAACAGATTTAACAAACTTTGCAGCACCTTCAGTAGTGTCTACTAGCTCATAA
>JACVJA010000279.1 GCA_015661035.1 Candidatus Calidifonticultor daggyaiensis
AAATTAAAAGATTGAAAATGGAATCTATTTTAATCGAATTACAAAGAGATACATTAGATAGAACATTCTGTGTATCCGATTTATTAAGGAAGGCTTTACTTATTGCTCATAAACTTAATATTTCTGAATTCGAGACCTGGATTAATAAGGAGTTAAATGGATATGAGAAAATAACAGAAGTTCCTGACTATCGCATTGTTCGAGGTATTATAAAAGCATGGAAACCATTTAGAGGTTGGCTTCCTTTGATATTTTCTGATAATGAAACTCAAGAGGCTCTATCGAAAAGGCGTATTTATCACTCAATTGCCGAAATAGAATTGATGATTAATAAAGAGAAAAAAGATTTTCTCCACATGCCTTACCCTTCAGATATTGAAAAGCAATTAAGAGAAGCGATAGGATATGATACAGAGGTAACTCTAATGGTTCCTATATCAAGTTTAGTTCGAATTGTAGATATTGTGAGAACTACGATATTGAATTGGTCACTTAAACTTGAAGAGGATGGAATCGTTGGAGAAGGAATATCTTTTAGTTCTATAGAAAAAGAAAAGGCAAGGTTTATGTCTTATAGCGTTAATAATTTTTTCCCATCAATCAGCACTAACTAATTTTCCAGGACACTCAAATAGTAACATCATTCAAAAAATCCTTGAACAACTCCCGATAAGTCCCGCCGATAAAGAAAGGATCGCGCATGCCAATGCAGAGTCCTTATTGCGTCTTTGATAGGTTAGATAGATTGTAAAAAAAAGACTTATTGAAAATGAGAAAAGGGCGATTACAATAACCATCGGTCTCTTTTTGAAGCCGATGGTTATTTTTTGCAATAATTAACTTGCCCCTCCTTAGATTAGGTTTTTTGAGTGTAAGTTTACTGTTTTAAAATTTCTGATTTTAAAAAATTTTTATTGACATTTTGTTTAAAAAAGGTGTTTAATAGCCTTATAATTTTTTGAGCTTTTTTATTTTAATCTGGTTGAATTGGGACCTTAAATTTATTTGGAGGAGGGGTATGAGAGGTCCTAACCAACCCAAAAACCCTTATATAATAATCGCCTATTTAATCAAAGGTATTAGAGTATAAGGGTTTTTATTTTCATTTTATTCGTTTAGAAGAGGGAGGAGAAAGATAGATGAAAAAAAGTATAAATTATATCCCTATAAAATTAACTTTTTTTATTTTTTCTTTGATGATTGGAATCTGTATAGAAGATATTTCATTTTCCCAGTCATGGCCATTTAAACCTACAGAGGGGGAAGAAAAAATTTATGAAATAGAAAGACTAATAAATAAACACACAATTAATGCTACCATAAAATACATTAATTTTTCTGATTCTAAAGAATATGATAGGGAGAGGGAGATTGTATATGGACTTACTAATATGAGAGAGAGTGAGGAATATTCAGAGGGGTCGATGAAAAAAGCGATTATTCGTATTTCATTAGAAGATCTTGATGATGATGGTATTAAAGAAATATTAGCTTATATAATTCAATTTGCATGGTGTGGCAAGGGAGGTGGGTATTGCACATTTATGATTTTTCAACAGATAGATAAAAAAAATTACAAAGAAATTTTTAGAAAATTATCATATCCTGATATTGGTATAGCAGAGAGTAAAAACAAAGGGTACCGGGACATTATTATTAGGAATTTAACCTTTATAGTAGAGGGTGAGAGGATATTAAGGGATTGGCAAGAATTAGTTATTTGGAGGTGGGATGGTAATAGGTATCGACCATATATGAAAGGTGAAGCTTTTTATAATCCAAAAACAAGGCAAGATAAGGTAACAATTATGGAGTGGGATGAAAGCATTTCATATTGGAAAGAGGTCAAAGTATTTTATCTTTAATTTTTTATAGGATTGGAGGCTGACTATGAGAAGAGAAATTGATTTTAATTCTCCCGATTTTATTTTCTTTAGAGAGGCTATTGGTGCAATTGAGAGTGGTGGAGACTATAAAAAAATTAATCCTTCTAAATTTATTGGAAAATATCAATTTGGAGAAGCCCTATTAGTTGATTTAGGATATTATACATTTGATGGTGATAATACAAAAGGAATAAATAGTTGGGAAGGTAAATGGACAGGAAAAGATGGGATAAATAGCCTTCAAGATTTTCTTAATTCACAAGATATTCAAGATAAGGCTTTTAATGAAGGGATACGATCAAGATGGGCTTTTATTGAGCATTTTAAAATAGATAGGTATGTAGGGAGATTTATAAATGGAATAAAAATTACAGAAGCTGGACTACTTGCAGCAACCTGGCTTTATCCTCAAGGCTTGGTTGACTTTATAAAATCAAATGGTGCAATAGATTACACAGAGCCTGGAGATAGCATTTCTCAGAGGCTATATAGATTCAGTAGCGGATTTGAAATACCTTTTATATCAAATCCATTCGGTAAATTGCATAGTTTGATAATAGATTTTTTTGATAAAGGAATAGCATTATTTGACTCCTTATTTTCTCAGGCGGAGGCGGCGCCACCGCCGAGAGTGGGAATACCAATTGTTTTGGATCTTGATAGAGATGGTGTGGAGACAACGAGTGTCAATGATGGAGCTCATTTTGATCATGATTCGAATGGATTTGCCGAAAAAACTGGATGGGTTAATCCAGATGATGGATTATTGGCATGGGATAAAAATGGAGATGGAATAATTAATGATGGGAAAGAATTATTTAATGATCCGGACGGATTTCCAGGAACAACAAACGGATTTCAGGTCTTATCAGCTTTAGATGGAAACAGGGATGGAAAGATTGACCAAAGTGACGGTATTTGGGGCCAATTAAAGATCTGGAGAGATTATGATGGAGATGGGGAAAGCAGTCCAAATGAACTATTTAGCCTTTATGATTTGGGGATAGCTTCTATAAATACTTCTTATAATAGTTCTGCATTTATTGATCCACAGGGCAATGAGCATCGATGGTTAGGGAGTTTTACATGGATAGATGGGAGTGTTGGCACAGCCACAGATGTAACCTTTAAAGTGGATAAAGCATATACCATTGCAAACGAGTGGCTTGAAGTCCCGCATGATGTTTCTTTACTTCCTAACCTTCAGGGGTTTGGTAATGTTTATGATTTACATCAAGCTATGGTAAGGGATGGAAGTGGACAGTTAAGAGGATTGATTGAGCAATTTATGATAGCTACCGAAATTAATACAAGAAATTTTCTAATAGAGCAAATCTTATTTAAATGGACCGGAGCCGAAAAAATAGACCCCACCAGCCGAGGGCCTAATATCGATGCAAGAAGATTGGGAGTTTTAGAGAAGTTTTTTGGTGATACATTTGTGGGCGTTGGTGGGGCAAATCCGAATGTAAATGCTGCGGCCATTCTGGATCAATCCTACAAAGGAATATTTGAAATGTTTTAT
>JACVJA010000280.1 GCA_015661035.1 Candidatus Calidifonticultor daggyaiensis
AAAAATACAAATTACATAATGATAAAAGATGAAAATATTTGTATTATTGGCGGTGGAGGCTTTATCGGTTTGCATGTTACAGAAATGTTAACTAAAAATAATAATGTTAGGATAATCGATATTGGTGACTTTGACTCAAAATTATATCTAAATAAGTTTATAAATAAAAATCAGTATATTGATTATAGAAAAGATAAATTTAATTGTATAAAAAAAAACAACTTTGATTTTATATTTTATTTAGCGGGTAATACATCAATTATAAAATCAGTTAATGAACCTTTAAATGATCTTAAACTAAATTTAGTCCCTTTATTAAAGGTTCTCGAAATGATTAAGTTGAAAAAATGTGTTTTTGTTTTAGCATCGAGTGCTGCATGTTATGGCGAAATGCATGATAGTAAAAAACTAGAACCTATTTCCCCTTATGGAATATCTAAGCTAGCAGCTGAAAATTATGTCAGATTTTATAATAAGTATTACAACATACCTTCTATAATATTTAGGTTTTTTTCTTTATTTGGTGAATATAATAAGAAACAGGTAATTTTCGATACAGTGAAAAAATTATTGAATGATCCCAAGACATTAAAGATTTACAATCCATATTCAAAAAGAGATTTTATCTATGTAAAAGATGCACTACAGCTTGTTCTATATTTTTGTTCAAAGAAAAATTTTAATGCTGATATCTATGATATTGGTACTGGAAGTACATTATCTATTTTAGATATTAGCAAAAAAATAATAAATTTATTAAATTTGAAAACTGAAATTATTTTAGAAGAAAATAGAACTACATATGATCCACAAATACAGATTGCAGATGTTAAACCTTTAATTAAAGAAGGTTTGAAATTAAACTTTGATTTTGATAACAGACTAAAAAAAACAATAAATTGGATTGTAAATAACTTATGAAAAAAAGAGCATTAATAACTGGAATTACAGGGCAAGATGGTTCTTATCTTGCAGAATTTCTCCTTAATAAGGGGTATGAAGTTCATGGTATTTTTAGGAGGAGTAGCTCATTTAACACGGGTAGAATTGATCATTTAATTGAGAATAAAAATGTTTTTAATAAAATATTTTTTCTTCATTATGGAGATGTAACTGATTCTAGTCACTTACATAAAATGTTGCAACGTTATGATTTTGATGAAATATATAACCTTGCTGCACAAAGCCATGTAATGGTATCATTTGAAATTCCTGAATATACAGCCGAAGTAGATGCAATGAGCACATTGAGATTTCTTGATGCTATTCGTGAAATAGGTATTAATACAAAATTCTATCAAGCCTCAACTAGTGAGTTGTATGGCAAAGCACGTGAATTTCCTCAAAATGAAAAAACACCTTTTTATCCAAGAAGCCCGTACGGAGTTGCAAAATTATTTAGTTATTGGATAATTGTAAACTATAGAGAAGCTTATAATTTATTTGCATGTAATGGAATATTATTTAATCACGAATCTCCTAGAAGGGGTGAGACGTTTGTAACAAGAAAAGTAACTCTTGGAGCAGTTCGTGTAAAATTAAATTTATTGGATAAAATTATTCTAGGTAATCTAGATGCAAAAAGAGATTGGGGTTATGCACCTGAATTTGTAGAAGGAATGTGGTTGATGTTACAACAAGAAAAACCGGATGATTTTGTTCTTGCAACTGGTGAAACACATTCAATAAGAGAATTTGTAGAAAAAGTTTTTGAGGAACTAGATGAGGAAATTGTTTGGGAAGGTAAGGGTTTAGATGAAAAGGGTATTTTAAAAAAATCAAATAAAATTGTTGTAGAAGTAAGTCCCAAATATTTTAGACCAACTGAGGTAGAAATGTTAATAGGTGACGCAACTAAAGCAAAAAATCAATTAAATTGGCAACCAAAGACTAAATTTAATGATCTCATAAAAATAATGGTAAAATCTGATTACGATTTAGTAAAAAAACGGGGATATTGATTTAATCAATAATTATTAATATTTATTGGTTAAAATAAACAATATATGAAAGGTAAAATTAAAGTTGTTATGGGTACTGTTTACCCATTTGATGAATCTAAAATTAAAGGGGGCGTAGAGGCAGTTGCTTATTATTTAACCAAAGCATTAGAAGGAAGGGAAGAGATAGATTTAAGTATCGTATCATGTAATAATATTGTTAAAAAAGATTTTATAGAGAAAAGAAACAACGTTAAGTTTTATTGGATTGCAACAAAAAAGAATTTTTATAACTTAAGAGTATTAACTATAAATGCTTTTAAAGTAAGGGAAATTTATAAAAAATTAAATCCTGATATTATTCATGTACAAGGTATTAGTGAGTATTCTGTGGCATCTAGAGGCTTCCCTAAAATGATTTTAACTATTCATGGTTTGGAATCTTTTGTTGATAAAATGAAATTAACATCACATTTTAGCGGTTTACAAGGATTTTATCGTTCAGTTACTAGCAAATTAATTGCTGATATAAGTATAAAAAATTCATGTGCAATAGTATCGAATGCTGGTGATTATTTTAAGATTATTCTAGGCGAAAAATTAAATAATAAACGAATATACTACATTAGAAATCCTATTTCTAAGGATTTTATTGATTATAATGTTTCAGACTCTAACCAATCTTTTGTAGATTATGATTATATATTATGGACTGGTACAATTAGTGAAAGGAAAAATTTGATAGATTTGATCAAAGTTTTTTTTGAAGTCAATAAATGCTATCCTAATATAAAATTGGTGATAATTGGTCCTGTTGCAAATTTAGATTATTTTAATAAAGTCAAGAAATTAATAAATGAATTGGGTTTAAGTAAAGTTGTCAAATATTTAGGTCATATAGAACAAAAAGACTTAGTAGAATATTTTCATCATTCAAAACTGTTTATATTTACCTCAATTGAAGAAACAGCCCCAATGTCTCTCGCACAAGCTCTTGTGTGCGGTAAACCAGTAGTTGCTACCAGAGTTGGTGGAGTACCTTATATGATAGAACATAATAATAACGGTTTTCTATTTGAATTAGGAGATATTAAATCTATGGCAAATAAAATAATTGAAATATTATCCGACAAGGAATATACTAACAATTTATCAAAATATTTAAAAGAACATTTTACAAAAATTTTTAATCCTGAAAACATTGCATTACAGACTGTTAGTATGTATAAAGAAATTTTTACAGCAATTTAATATACAGAAGTTTTTTAAGAAAATAATATCAATACATTATATAACATTTTAATTTTAGATAAGTATTGTGGACAATCGTAGGTTAATAAAAGTCTTATCTTTTGGTCCAGCATTGAATGTTAAAGGTGGAATATCAATTATAGAAAAACTCATAATTACTCATCTCCCTGATAATGTTTCAATGAAACATATACCAACAACAATTGATGGTAA
>JACVJA010000281.1 GCA_015661035.1 Candidatus Calidifonticultor daggyaiensis
AAATACATAAATATTCCGCTTAAAGAATAATGCAGCAGTACTGATATATTATTAGCTAAATGAATTGGAAATAATAAATCCAAAAAAAAAGCTATTGGATAAAACACAAAAGCTTGTGAATTTGCAACCAGATGGGTTCCAGATAATGTATATCTATTCCAAAAAGGAAATTCAAAATTTTTTATTAATTCTATTACTAATTTTCTAAGGGGCAATGTAAATGTTACGGGGTCATTTTGTCCAAGAATTACATTATTAATTTCAAATGAACCTTTAAAAAATAGATAAGGCAGAAATAAGAATATAAATATTGCTATAAGGTGATATTTATTTCTTTTAATAAAATTTATAAGCATTAGCATCCTTTTATGCTATTTATCTCAATAGCAATATCAACTATTTTTCTGTATAAATGTATTTGTTTAGCTAAAAAATATCTTCATAATAATTACTTATAATAATTAAAATTAAGTATAACTTAATAGTTAAATTAGTAGTTAACTGTTTAGTATGGCTTTTCTATATTATTTAATTTTTTATTTTTGTTTTTTATAAATAAAATAATTGCTGAAACTAAAACTGCAAAAAAGCTTACCAAGCTTATTATAACTGAGTAGTTAAAAAATGTAGGTTTAAATTTAAAGATTACTGTATTTTCTCCGCTTGGCAGATATATTCCCTTAAGTATGCCGTTTGTTTTATAAATTTTTGTTTCTTTGTTATTAATATATGCTTTCCATCCGGGATAATAGTTGTCAGAAAAAACTAAGAAAGCGTCATTTTTATTGTTAACTTTAATTTTTACAAAATTATTTTTATATTCTATTATTGAATAGCTTACATTTGTGTTGTCAAAATTTTTGTTCAAAAGATTGCAATCCGGGTTTTCAACTGTTGCAAATTTTTTAAAATCGAATTGCTTAGATTTTTGTATAGTATCATTGATATTATTTTCACTATTTTCCCAAAGAATTTTTTTTACTTCATAAATATCTTTGACTGGTATTATATTTTTAATAAAGAAAAACCTTGGAAGACAATTTATATTCTCTAAAATTAATACATGGTCATTTTTAAATACTTGGTTATAAAAATCATAGCTTTCAGCTTCAACAATTTTTAAATTTTTTATATTTATATCGCCGATTGCTGTAGAAAAAATTCTAAAATAAACTTGAGTGTTACCGGGTATATTGCCTGAAGGCAAGACTTTTTGAACTTTTGCAAAGTCTGCTGTTAAGAATGTAGGGCTTATTGTAAATTCCTGTTCAGGATTATCATAGTTTTCTCCATAAAAATCAAAAAATAATTTATTATCAATTTTGTTTTGAGTTTGGGCTTCAAATTCAATTAAATAATTGTTATCTGATTTTATATTTATCGGGAGTTTAAATATTTTTAAAGCATTATTATTACTTTCAAAAGAAATTATAAAATCGTTATTATTTATATTTAGATTGAAATTTTTTAACTCAGCACTATTTAGTTTTTCTTTTAAAACCAAATTATTATTATTTATTATTACTATTTTTTTAATATCTTCTAAAAATTTATCTTTATTGTCAGGTTTTGGAACAATTATGTATTTTATATTTAAAATTGATAAAATATTGTTGTTTTTTAATAACTGCTTTAGATTATTAATATGCTCTGAACTTTCTTTTATCCCGGTAATTTTAAAATAATCTTTTATAGCAAGAGCTGAAAGTCCAGTAGCAGAGCTAATATTATAAAAAAGATTATTGTTGCTTCCTAATATAAAGCCATTGACTGATGGGGAAACAGGTAAAATCCTGTATTCATTTTTTTCTAATTGTTTTAGGAATTGTAAATTTTCTGGTATTTCTAAGTTTTGTATTTGCTCATTTGTTACAAAGTCTTTTTTTGTTACACCATCAGCAAATCTGCCAAAAGATAATAAATCCAGAAAAATTAAAATAGCTAATAAGCCATAGATTATCTTATTCTTTTTAAAGGCTAATAAAATGCTAAATAAAATAGTAATTATAATTAATATAAATGGAATAATTAGAGCATAGCTTTTAAAGCTAAAATTGTTGTAAATGCCGTTTAGCTGTTCTTTAGTGATACTAAATATATCCATAAAAGTAGTAATGCTTGCACCAACCATAGCAATAAAACCTTTCCAATAGTAAATCATCATTGAAAAGGTAAATAAAATAAATGTAATACTTAAAGCAAGCACTGTCTTTTTTAAAAATCTATTTTTAATTATTGAATAGGTTGAAGCTAAAGCCAGTGTCAAAAATGGAAAACTTTCAATGAAAGCTCTATGTCCAAAACCGCCTCCAAAATCCCATACCCACCAACTGGCATTAATATAAGTTAAGGCAGGTAGATAAACCACTGCAGATAAAAAATACTCTTTTGCAGTCTTTCTTAAAAACCAAATGCCAGGTATTGCAAAAAGTAAAATTGGAGACCAGAAAAATAAACCTTTTCTAAGCGAAAATAATATAGCCATTATTTTTGGAGATAAAAAGTTAAAACCCATGTAATAATATGGGTTGTCTTCTTTAAACGCTTCTTCAGCATAAGAATTTATGAAAAATTTTCCTGTAGCCTGCTGCCATATTAGCATTTGGGGCAAAAAAACAATAATTATAAATATTATTAAAATTATTACGGATTTGTAATTTTTAATTATAAACAAAAACCTATTTTTAATATCATTTTTTGAAAAAATACCATAAAGTGGCATGGCTATTAAAAAAACTGCATTTGAAGTTCTAATTAGTGGAACAAAGCCAGCACAAATTCCTAAAAATATTGCATACTTATATTGTTTCGGGCAGTTATAAAATTTTGGCAGAATATATAAAATTGCGGAAAATATAAAAAATGAAAATGAATGACTATAATCACTATCAAATGTTGCAAAATGATATAGGTTTGTTCCAAAAACAATTGCAAATAAAGTAAATACTATAATTTTCTTGCTAAAATATCTTTCAAGTATTTTTTTTATTAATAACAGTCCTAGCAGTGCGTAAAAAAGGCCTGTAAGTCCGCAAATTATTTGATAAAATTTTGAATACCCATCTGTAGGTAGACCTAATATTTTTGAAAAAAGGTGAGCAGCTATAAAGTATGGTAATGTCATCACTGCAACCCCGCAATTAAATTTTGTTAAAATGGGTTCTTTTTTTAAGGGGTTTGAAAATCCAAATTTTTTACCTTCTGCAATATCATCATCTATTAAATAGTGGGGTAAATATGAGTAATAACCTGCACCGTCTGAACTAATAATTGGAAGTTTAAGTACTTCATTTCTAATATGTTCTGGTTTTTCACTTTGGTTATACTTATAGCTGACATATCCTTTATATCCTATTGAAAAGTATCCTATGAGAAGAAAAGTTGCAAGTATTGGTATTA
>JACVJA010000282.1 GCA_015661035.1 Candidatus Calidifonticultor daggyaiensis
GCCCCAATAGCTTTCCAATTTGGAAAGTAGGATACTTTAATTAAGTGAGGCCATCCAACTGCAGTTGTTTCAAACTCAATTTTTTCTCTTTGAATGTTTTCATTTAAAATTTTAAATTCATTTTCATCTTCAAATTTAATTTTTAGTCCTAATTTATCAATAAGCGTTTTTTCAATTGGATTATCTGGTACAGACGATAAGTCTTCTTTTTTTATTTCAGGAAAATTCTTAAGAAATTTGCTGTTATCATTAAAAATTACCGGGTTATCAAGGTTCTGGGGATTTAAATACCATTGTTTTATTTCCCATGTCCAGCTTTCAACAGGACTGTATTTGTAAGGCAAGTTTTTTAAAATTTCAACATAGTTGTGTTCGCCCCTAGTTTCGTAAAAATAATATGGTTCTATCTTATTTAAAAACACCACACTATTGTCATTGTTTAAGTCATTTATTACTTCAGGTGAGCTTGCCATTATGTATCTAATATTAAAATATTTTAAGTGTTTCATAGCTGAATAGTAGTCTCTGGAAGGTACAGTCCAACCAGCAACAGTACCTCTTGGTTTTACGGACAATTCAGCTTGATTTATATAATGAAATGGTGCACTTAATGAACTTTCTACAAGAAGCCCCTCCATACCTGCTTGGTGGGTCCAGAATGGTATTAGTTCAAATGCCCTAGGGGTACCATATTTTTGAATAATTTCTTTATCAAACTCAAACATAACTCTTCCATATGGGAGGCTGTCTAAGTACTGCATTAGACTATTGTAAGTTTGCCAATCATTCTTAGATTCAAAGCCAGTGTAATTATGTCTAGCCCATGCAGGACCTAATGGATTTGAGAAAATAATTGCTGCAGAAGATAAGAATGCTACAAAAGGTATAGAGAAAAATACAAAAAATTTAAAGAAATTTATTTTAAGATCGATTTTAATATTTCGGTTTTTTGAAAAATTTAAAAATATATTTTTTTTGTTAATTTTTAAGTTTCGATTATTTTCATTATTTAAATTAATATTGATATTCTTAACATTCATGCCATTAAACTTTTTAGTATTGTTATTATTGTTAAAGTTTTTAGAAGTTTTATCAATATTATTTCTTTTATTTTTGAAATGATTATTGTGAGCTGAAATTACAATCCAATAGATATTTGAAAGTCCATATGCTGCTAAAAGATAAATAAAAATAAATATAAAAGGTAAAAATCTTGCATTATACAATCTTCCACTATCAATACTAAAAAACAATATTAAGAAAATTATAATAGACCATATTATAGGAATTATTTTTTTATCTTTTTTTATAATATAAAAATACAAACCTATTACAGCTAAAATTAATGCTGGTATAATTTCTAGCGGGATTAATTCTTTTAAGTTTTTTATGCTTGTCCAATGCATTTCGGGAGTATATTTGATTAATAACACAAAAGGCATTGACCAAAAAGCAGATAACAAAAACCCTAGGACAAAAACTGATGCTATGTACTTTAAACATTTAAGATTTTTAAATATTAAAATAAAGCTAGGAACAATAATAATTACAGCTATTAAGGTAATTAGATGGGTTAACACTATGCAAGCAAGGATTACCCCGTTTACAATAAAAAGCCAATCAAATTTACTTTTTTCTGTTCCTCTATACAAGGTTGCAATAAATAAAAAAATTAAACCAAAACTTATTGAGTAGCTAAATTCTCCAGCAAAGGTGCCTAAAAAATTTCCCCCATATATTTTAAAACTTTTCATATATAAAAATGCTAAAGAACCAACAGCAGCTAATTGAGGGTAAGGATATTTAAACTTAAATAGTTTTGCGCCAAAATAGATAGTTAAAGGAAGTATTAAGCTTCCAAGTATTGTTATAAATTTAAATGCTATGTTGTATGCAAATATCTTATTAAGTAAGGCAATTAAGAAGAAAGGCAAAGGGAAATAAAATGTTAACATTGGCATCCCTGCAAACCAGCCCATATCCCAGCCAGTCATTCTAAAGTTTGGAAATAAGTTATCAATAAAAAATTTTGCAATATAGTTGTGGGCACCCATATCACCGCCATTGGTGGTTGTATTCTTAAAGATTAAATTAGGTGGGAAACAATAAAAAAGCATTATATATATTATCAAAAAGGTAATGGCTATCGATAAATTGAAATAAAATTTTTTGTTTTTTAATTTTTTAGGAGTCTGCTTAATATATTTTGGGTAAATTTTATTAATATTTTCAAGCGCTTTTTTGTTAAAAGGCGTTGAGAAAATCAAAGATTTTAAAATAAAAACATTGTAAAACTTATTGGAAAACTTTATCCATAAAAATCTTGTTATCTGGCTGGTTTTGATAATTTTTCTTACGAAACTATAAAAAATTTTTTTTATTAAATTTATTATATCCATCTTAATTAAGTATTAATAATTTTATAAAATATACAAATTTTTTAATTATTTTTAAAGAAAATTTAAAAATTTTCGATAAATATAATAAAGGATATTATATGGAAATAAGGAGGTTTTGAGTTATTATTAGATGTTCTTAGAGACAATTTTAAAATTATGTTTACATTACAATCTTAAATAAGTTTATTTTTATTTTTGATAATTAATTAAATGTCATAAATAAAATTAATTTAAATATAATAAGTAAAATTAGCTCTTAAAAATTTAAACTCTTAATCATATAGGAGGAATATAATTTGAGAATTTTAATTGTTGGAGGTTATAGTTATTTAGGGGTAAAAATTGCTGAAAAGCTTATTGAGCAAAAACATAATATAACCATATTGGATAATTTATTAAAAGGAAATAAAAGTCCTTTATTTAAAAGACACAATTTTTTTAATATTAATGCCGATGATGTAGAATGTGAAAAAGTTTTTGACTCTTTTAATTTTGATTATGTCATTTATGTTTCAGAAACTTTAAGAGAGGCAACTCTTTTAAAAGACATAAATAATTATAGTGGTTTTACTAATATTTTAGAATTGGCTGCAAAGCATAAAGTAAAAAAGTTTATCCTTTTTGTGTCTTATAAGATATATGGAAATATAGAGCTGCTTCCTGCTGATGAAACCTCTAAGTTAAAACCAATTGATGATATTGGAATCTCTGACAACGTTAGAGAATATTACTTAGTGAAATTTTCGAAAAAATATAACTTGCCAGTATGTTCTTTAAGGGTCTCAGAATTTTTTGGTAGTTTCGATGAATATTATTTTAAAAAATTTAGTAAAGAAAAAAGCTTAGTTTTAAGTTTTATAGATAGTGCAATTAATAGCAATACTATAATTTTAGATAGCAGTGATTATTCACTAGATTTTATACATGTCGATGATATTTTAAATGCTTTAGTATTTGCAATAAATAATAAGTGTAAAGGTATATTTAATATTTCT
>JACVJA010000283.1 GCA_015661035.1 Candidatus Calidifonticultor daggyaiensis
ATTGAGATAATACATTTGATTTTTTTGATGATTTTAGTGGGAATGAGATAGATACTAAAAAGTGGAGAATAATAGATAGTAGTGGATTTAGTATTTTAAATGGAGAATTAAAAGGGACAAATACAAGAGGGCAGATTTGTTCTATAAAAGTTTTTTCATCACCAATAATTCAAGAAGTAAAATTAAGGATAATAAAGAGAGCGCCAAACGGAGAGACGGTAGGAGGTTTTTGGGCTGGAATAGATAAATTATGGTTTCTTCCGATAAAAGGTTTTACAATTTTAGAACATCAAGGCATTACTCCCAAGTGGCCAGATGGATACTTTTACATATGGAGAGATGGAGTTTGGGAAATAATTGGAAAGCAAATACCTGAAAAGCAAAATGTTTTACTAAGAGTAATTGGTTTTAAAGACAAAGTGAAATTAACAATAATAAATTTAGACAGTAATTCAGAAGTTTATAATAATACTTTCAATAAATCTATTTCAGAGGAGATGATAATGTTAGGCAGGAGACCAGATGATAAGTTTGTTGGTCAGAGATATGAGGTATATTGGGATTGGATACTTATTAGAAAGTTTAGTGAAAAAGAACCAAAAATAGTTATAATGAAAGAATAAAAAAGGGGGATTGAGTGAGAAGATATTTAAAAAGTTTAATATTCTATTTTTTCATAATAAATTCAATTTATTTGTATTGTCAAAAGGATTTTAATTTTAGAATAATGATTGAACCTCCTGAAATTACAGATACAGCACAAAAAGAAAAGTTAAATAAATTCAATGTTATATTACACGGTTCTAAAATAAACTTTACTATTGAGAAAGAAGTTTGGAGTGAATGGTTTAAAGTAACTGCTGAAGATATTAAAAAAATTACAGGTGGTAGATTTCCTCCTATTTTAACTTTGACTATTTCGCCTTCAATTGCAGATATAGAAGCCTTTTTAGAATTTGAGGTAGATGGAAAGAGTTTTTCTTCAGAAGTGTCAAGTTATGACAATCAATTCACTATTTCAATTACACAATGGAAAGATAAAGATGATATTCTAAGAGTTGGGACGTTAGCACAATATAATTATGAAAAATATTGGAAAGAATTTGACAGAAATTTAGAGATAGTAGGTAGGGTTGAAAGACCGAAGAAACTTTTACTTGTAGATAGATTTATTGGCAATGATTCTGCTACATGGAAAGAAGGGATAGAAAATTTAGCAAAACTTGGAATTAATTGCATACTTTTACCACCAAATAAAAGTTTAAGAGATATACATTTAAAAACAGGGATAAATAAAGTCAACATTGCTGTTTATTGTCCACCAGGTTATGCATTTGATTTTAACGAAAAAGAAACATCTGATGAAGCAGTAAAAAAATGGGCAGAAAATATTGCTAATCAATTTCTTAATGCTGGCTATAATATTAAAGATATAGCATTATTTAATCTATCTGATGAGCCAGGATGGTACTTCCCGTCTGTATTAAAAAGTGTAATTGAAAACTATAAAATTCTTTCAAGATTTCATGAGTATCTTTCATCCAAAGGATTTGAACCTGAAGATTTTAATCTTAATGATTGGCAAGATGTAAAACCAGTCGGAAGAAGTGTTATTAACAAAGGATTAGGTTTAAAAAAACTTTACTATTGGAGTTGTAGATTTATTTCTGATCTTTCTATTGATTATTTTGCAAGAGTGACAAAAATTTTAGAAGAAGTATTTTATCCAGGGATTCCTATTACTGTAAATTGGAATTTTTTTTCAGGTAGATATTATTTTCCTGGCCCATTTGCTCATAACCCAGACAAAAATAGTCCAGATGCTGCAATGGGTTCTCATGATTGGTTTGATTTTGCAAGAAAAAGAGGGTCTACTTGTTTGTGGACAGAAGATTGGTTTGGAGATTTTGAAGCTTATCAGTGGTCATTTTATTGTAGTAAATTTAAAAGTGCACTTAGGAAAAGAAACTTAATTTTTGGTGGATATGTAATTGGGAGAGCTGCTGGAAATGGAATAACTCAGAAAATAATGGCTATTTTTGGGCATGGAGGCAAAATAGTTAAAACATATAATTTTGGGCCAGAGTATAACTTTCCTGGTAATTGTTGGTCTGAAAATCCTGTTATTTCAAGAGGTATTATGAGAGCAGCTAAAATTTTATCAAAAGCAGAAGATTTAATGTATGATGGAAAACCACCAATCCCTCAAGTAGCAATTTTAATTCCACAAAGTAGTATAGTATGGGACCAAAAAGAAATGGAGATAGCTACAGGTATAGTTGATGCAACTAATACATTTTTAAATGGAGCAACAACTACATATATGGCAGAAGTATATGATCTATTTCTTGCTTTAATGCATTTAAATATACCTGTAGATTTTATAGATGAGTTAGATCTTTCTGATATTAATATCTTATCTAATTATAAAGTCATATATATAACAGCTCCAAATATCCCTAAGGAGTGTATAAAACCAATTCAAGATTGGGTTGAAGCAGGAGGGACTGTTGTGACTACATATGGAGCAATAACTGCTGATAGATATGATGAACCATTAAATACTTTTTATAATTGGGCTGGCATTAAATTAGATGAAAAAGCACACCCAAGAATAGTAATTTCTTCTGCTAAATGGAAAGAATCAGTTGTTGATTCAGTGAAGAAAGATGAGTATTCGTTTAATATTCCTTGGGCAAAAGGTAAAATTTTGTCTTTTAGAGAAAATACAGAGGTAATAGCGAGTTTTTCAGATGGAAGTCCTGCAATAATTTCAACACCTATTGGTAAAGGTAGAGTTATTCATTATGCTTTCTATCCAGGCTGCTCATACTTCCTATCACAAGTAGAAAATGATAAAAGAGGATTTAATGGTTTACCTTGTGGTTTTTCATCAAAAATAAGAGAAATAATATCTCTTCCAACAAAAATTGCTAATATAGAAAGATTTGTTTTGATAAGTGAACCAATGATAGAAACTCCAATATTAGTTTCAGATAAAGGTATAGCAATAACATTATTAAACTGGTCTGGAGAATATAAAGATAAAATAAAAGTAGAAGTTAAATTATCTGAAAAAATTAAAGAAGTAGAAAGTTGTGTAACTGGTAAAATTCAGTTCTCTCAAGATAAAGATTATTTAGTTTGTGAACTTCCTCTTTTTGATGTAGATGTGTTATTAATTAAAAAATAATTTTCCAATAAATTATTAACCAAATTATAGGAGGAAAAAACAAGAAAAATTTTATCTATTGTATATCACGCATCTAACACCTTTTGGACAAAAAAAGAAAATAAGCAAAAAATAAAGTGTCAAGATGTCTGATTTATACATACACCTGAAGAAGTTGAGAAAGATAATATACACTTCTGTTA
>JACVJA010000284.1 GCA_015661035.1 Candidatus Calidifonticultor daggyaiensis
CGAGTTTAAGTGATACAGCAGTCTTCTTTTTGGACTTATTTTAGGAGCAATATTTGATGTATTTTTTTACAATAAAACAATGGGTATTTCTTACCCAATTTTTATAATTATAATACTTTTGCTTTTATTAGGTGGTTTTGTAGATGATTTTAAAAAATTAAACAACTTAGCGTGGCTGTTTGCGGTTCCAATTCTTCTTCTTTCTTTAACTTTTTTTCTATTTTCAAATAAAATTTTAAGAGTGCTAAATTATTTATTAATCCCTTTGCTAATTATGGTCTTTTTCAGCATAGTTACTCTCTACTTATTTTTGGCATTACTTTTGTAAAAAAAGATAACAAAAAGTTTTTCAGTTTAGTTAAGTCTCTTTTTACGATACTTATAATTTCTACTTTTATAATTTTAGCTTCTGCATTTTACAGAATTACTGTTTACGAAAATGCCTATGGTTTTACATATTTAAGGATATTTGTTCAAGCCTTTATGGTAATGGTATTTTTCTTTTTTATATTTAGTGCAATTTACATTTGGAATTTAAAACTTTCTATTGTTAAGTCATATATCATTATTTTTCTTACTGTTTATATTGCACTTAATTTTTTAAATATTGATGTATTGATTGCAAAAAATAATATAAAAAGATATTTTGACAGTGGAAAAATTGATGTGTCTTATTTAAAAGAGCTCTCTTATGATGCTTTACCTCAAATATATAATTTTTATATTAATTTGAAAAATTCAGAAAAATTAAAAGAAATTAAAATTGCTGATAAATTAAAGGAATATTTTTATGAGGAAAAAATAAAGTTGAATTTGGAAAATTACAAAAATTGGCAAAGTTTTAACTTATCAAAATACAAAGCTACAGTAATTTTGGGCAATGTTGTCAATTTTGAGGGTGACAATACCAAGCACTGAAAGACAGGAGCATAAATGAAATAAATTTTTAAGTTAAAAATATTTACAAATAACTGCAAAATATTGTTATATGAATTGTAAAAAAATATAATCTAAGTATAATTAATTAATAATATTGTTAATTAATTATACTTAGATAATGAAGGTCTCTAATTTAGATAAAATTAAAAAACTATATTTTACTCCCATTGATGTGGCATCAGCTTTAGGTATATCAAATAGTAGTGGAGTTGTTGCATGTAATAGATATGTAAAACAGGGTTTCATAATAAGAATTAAAAGAAACTTTTATGTAACAAAGGAAAAATGGAATTATTTGTCTCAAGAGGAATTATTTGAAATTGCAAATATTTTACAAGTTCCATCGTATATTTCATTATCTACAGCACTGTCTTTTTACGATCTTTCAACTCAAATACAACAAAATTTTGTTGAGTCTATATCATTAAAAAGAACTAAACAAATAAAGATAAAGGATAGAATTTTTAATTATTCAAAAATAAAAGAAAAATATTATTTTTCTTTTAGTAAAGATAATAATTTTTTTATCTCAAATCCTGAAAAAGCATTTCTTGATTGTTTGTATCTTCAGTATCTTGGACGGTATAATCTTGATATAAGTGCACTTGATATTAGAAAAATTGATTTAAATGTCTTAAAAGATATGATTTTGAAATATCCTAAAAAAATACAAGAATATTTTAAAAAAATTATTAATCTTTTATGACAATCATGAATGAATTACAAAAGCAAGAAATTTTTGAAATTGAAGTACTTGATTTACTAAAAAATGCAAGTGTCTTAAATAATTTGATATTTGGTGGTGGCACCATGCTTCGATTATGCCACGATCTCCCCAGATTTTCTGTAGACCTTGATTTTTGGACCTTTAGAGTTAAGGACTTTGAAAGACTTCATAAAGATTTAGAAAGTATTGTATTAAAATATTATGAGTTAACTGACTCTGTAATAAAATATTTTACTATATTGCTTGAATTAAGAAAAAAGGGTTTTGCACGTAAACTAAAAATAGAAATAAGAAAAAATAATAAAAGATATGATTTTGAAGATAAAATTGCATTTTCAAAATTTTCCAATAAACAAGTACTAGTTAAATCTTTTACCTTAAAACAAATGGTTTCAAATAAGATAAATGCTTTACTTGAAAGAAGACAAATAAGAGATGCTTTTGATTTAGAATTCATTTTAAAAAAAGGCAATCGATTAGATATTGAAAAAGATGTCCTTTTAAAGTTAAAAAAAGTAATTTTAAGTTTTAAAAAAAGAGACTATACTGTAGTTCTTGGTTCTTTGCTTGAGCCTGATATAAGATCATATTATAATGAGAAAAATTTTGAATATTTACTTTTACAAATTAATGAAATTTTAAGTTCTTAGGTTCTACAATTTTTTGCAGTTATAAAATAAATGGTATAGGAGCTGAAGTTTTGTTATTATAACTAAAATTATTGCCTACAATCCATGCGTTATATTACCAATGTGGCTTTTACCAATCTGGCCAGGCGCATGCATCGGTAATAAAATCGGTATATCTTTAATGCTAGTCCCATCAATGTTTATTATAATAAGATTAGAACCTGAGTATTTATCTTCCTTGCAGCCTAAGCAAAAACCTCTCTTTTTGCTATCAGGATAAGTCCTTGGACGATACTGTGCCCCTGCACCTTGGTTGTAAAGATTTGTTAATTGATTTGTTAATTGTATTAACCCCAGATAATCATATTTTTCTTATTCTGGAGCTGTTAAATTATGTATAAGCTTATAATAATGTGAGAAAAAACTCTTGCAAAGCTAAGCTCTTCTACTTTTACTCCACAACAAGGGCAATATACTCTATATTTTTCAAGGCAAAGATAGGTATTATACGCAAAGCAGGAAAGATTGCAAATATATTGTGTTCTAGAGTCGTAGCCTTGGCTAACTTTTTGCTTGTTTTTAGTAATTCTTTTGGTGAAATTAAATTTTTAGTGTCTAATGTCTGAATCGATAAATTTTAAAGAAAAATACTTGCAAATTTTTAAATATGTTATATTATCTTAGCTACAAGCGATAATTCAATATAATTCAATAAAGCTTTGGGGATAATAATCTTCACTAAAGCAATTTTAAGCATTTGTAATTTTTTGCTAGGGTAATTATTTTTTTAAATATTTTTTAAATTTTATCACTTATAAAAAATCCCAAGAACTAATTCAAAAAGTTATTTAAATTTTTAGCTTGAAATTATCTATAAGTAATTGTTTGTAATTTATAATTAGTAATTAGTTATCTGTTTTAGATAGAAAAAAAGAACATCATATTAGTTTTTAAATTTATTTTTAAGATTTTAAGAAAGGGGTAGTTAAAGTTGTTTGAAGAAAATTCAAATTTTGATAGAAATAATCCAGATATTAATAGTACTTCTGATAGTATTAGTATTTCCGGAAGTG
>JACVJA010000285.1 GCA_015661035.1 Candidatus Calidifonticultor daggyaiensis
AAAGGTCGTTAAAAACTTTGCTGTAACCTGAACTTTTTTCAAACTTTTTCTTTTCTAAAAAAAATTGGGCATTTCTATGAGCCATATTTAAAATCTCTTTAATATCAGGCCTCTTTGGTACTTTAATTTCAACTTTCCTATTTTTTTTGCTTCTAAACCATTCCTTTATCAATTCGACATCCTCTATCTTAAAAGGTGTATAAATTAATGGTGTTAAATTATCAACTTCCAAATAAAAACTTTTAATAAAGGAACTTAAAATTTCCTTTTCATTAGCTAAGCCAGCATTTGAAACTAAAAAGTTATTAATTACAGCCAGTTCACCATTTCTATATAAAAAAACACTTACTGCTACAAAATTTGAATTTTTATCTAAAGCACAGCATATTGCATCAAAACTACTTTCATCATTCTCATTAAAAAATATTTTTTGTGTTTTATTTAAGTTATTTATTAGCTCAATTTGGTTTTTTACTTCTAAAGCTTTTTCATATTCCTGAGCTTCTGAAAAAATATTCATTTTCTTAGTTAACTTTTCAATTATACTTTTATTTTTCCCTATGAAAAAAAACTTTAAAAGTTCAATATTTTGTCTGTAGTCTTCAACACTTATTTTACCTACACAAGGTGCACTACAAAGATTAATATGATAATTCAAACATACTGAATTTTTAATCTTACCAGGACTGGATTTTTTGCAGTCTCTTATCTTAAAAATCTTTCTTAAAGAATTAAGCAATTCCTTTAAAGTCTTTACATTTGTATAAGGACCATAATATTTTGCGCCTTTAATATTTCTATTCCTTGTTATAAAAACTCTAGGAAATACTTCATTTTCGGTGATTGCTACAAAAGGATAGGATTTATCATCTTTTAAATATACATTATACTTAGGCCTATTTTTCTTAATAAGATTACTTTCAAGTATTAGAGCTTCTATTTCATTTTCTGTTAATATATATTCAAATGAAGCTATTTTTTGAGTAAAAAAAGAAATAGGATGAGTTATATTATTAATAATAAAATTATCTTTTGGCTGGAAATAAGACTTTACCCTCTCTGCAAGATTTTTAGCCTTTCCAACATAAATTACTTTACCACTTGCATCTTTAAAAATATATACACCAGTTTTTTTTGGTAAAATCTCTAAATTTTTTAACATTTCTTCTTTAATTTTAACCATAATTTAAGCTTTAAATTTTTATTTAGTTAGCATTTTTTCTAACAAAAACTTCTTACTTCAATATTTAATAACTTCCTGATAAATCTACCAGTATAAGAATTTGGAATCATTGCTACTTCCTCAGGAGTACCTTGAGCTACAACTTCTCCACCTTTATCTCCACCTTCAGGCCCTAAATCAATTATATAATCAGCAGACTTAATAACTTCTAAATTGTGTTCAATTACAATAACAGTATTTCCTGTATCAACAAGTCTATTAAGAATTATTAAAAGTTTTTTTATATCATCAAAATGCAATCCTGTTGTCGGCTCATCAAGTAAATATAATGTATTACCTGTACCTTTTTTTGACAATTCAGTAGAAAGTTTTACTCTTTGTGCTTCTCCTCCGGATAAAGTTGTTGAAGACTGACCAAGTTTTATATAGCCTAATCCTACATCATTAATCAACTCCAACTTACTTTTTATTTTTGGGATATTTTTAAAAAATTCAAGTGCTTCTTCTACAGTCATATCTAAAACATCTGAGATGCTTTTTCCTTTATATTTTATTTCAAGAGTTTCCCTATTATAACGTTTGCCTTTACAAACCTCACAAGGGACATAAACATCAGGTAAAAAATGCATTTCTATTTTAATTTCACCCTCTCCAAAGCAAGCTTCGCATCTTCCGCCTTTTACATTAAAAGAAAATCGCCCAGGCTTATAACCTCTTACTTTTGCTTCCTGAGTTTGAGCAAAAAGTTCTCTAATATAAGTAAAAACCTGCGTATATGTAGCGGGATTAGAACGTGGAGTTCTGCCAATTGGTGACTGGTCAATTACTATTACTTTATCTATATTTTTATAATTTAAAATACAATCATACGCACCTGCTCTTTTATTTGTATGTAAGAGTAAGTTTTGCAAAGCAGGATAAAGTATTTCATTTATTAAAGTACTCTTTCCTGAACCAGATACTCCAGTTACAGCTATAAGTTTTCCTAAAGGTATTTCTACATTAATATTTTTTAAATTATGTTCTTTTGCTCCCTTAATTACTATGCTCTTCCCGTTGCCTTCTCTTCTTTTTATAGGAATAGGTATATTTAAAATTCCTGAAAGGTATTTGCCAGTAATAGATTGCTGACAATTTAAAATACCGTCTAAATTACCATTATAAACTATGTGTCCGCCATGGATACCTGCACCAGGCCCAATATCCACAATCCAGTCAGCGCTCCTCATAGTCTCTTCATCATGCTCAATTACTATAATTGTATTACCAAGGTCTTTTAGTCTTTTTAAGGCATTTATCAACTTTTTATTATCTCTTTGATGTAAACCAATACTTGGTTCATCTAAGATATATAATACACCTACAAGACCTGACCCAATTTGAGTTGCAAGTCTTATCCTTTGAGATTCACCACCAGATAATGTTTTAGCTTGCCTATCAAGAGTTAAATAATTTAAACCAACATCTTTTAAGAAATTTAACCTTTCTATGATTTCTTTAATTAACCTCTCCCCAATAATTAATTCTTTTTGACTAAGATTAAGATTTTTTAACCAAAATATTGCTTCATCTACAGTTTTTCTAGTAAAATCTGCAATTGATATTCCATTTATTTTTACAGATAAACTTTCGGGTCTTAACCTTGAACCATTACACACCGGGCAAGGCATTTCATTAACTATTCTTTCTATTTTTTCTCTTTGCTCATCTGACTCTGTCTCAATGTATCGCCTTGTTAAATTATTAGCTAATCCTTCAAATTTTAAATAATAAAATCTAAGCTCTCCCTTATGATTCCTATATTTTACTCTAATTTTTTCACCATCTGTTCCATAAAGAATAATTCTTTTTATGTTATCATCAAGTTTTTCAAATGGTGTATTAAGATCAAAATTATATGTATCTGCTAAACTTTTTATAACTTGAGAATAATAATTCGAATAATTCATATTGAAAAATCCTATTGCTCCATCATTAATAGACAAAGACGGATTTTCTACTATAAGATTAGGGTCAATTTCTTTTCTGACACCCAAACCTCCGCATTGCTTACATGCGCCATATGGACTATTAAATGAGAACATTCTTGGAGAAATTTCTTCATAGCTTATTCCACATTCAATACAAGTATATTTTTCAGAAAAAGTAAGTACATCATTAATTAAATCAT
>JACVJA010000286.1 GCA_015661035.1 Candidatus Calidifonticultor daggyaiensis
AATTTATAGGCTAGTAAATTTTAAATATTATATTTTTATTTTTTTAAAAAATTTAAAAGGAATAGCTATTTTATTAATTTAGTAATTACGTCATACCACTAAAAAATAATTAATAATGTATTAAACAATTATATTAAACAATATATAAAATAATAGATAAATTATTATGTTAAAAGATTAAAAAATGGAAAATAAAACTACCAATTTTAAAAATTATAATTTAAAAGATTTAAAAGACAGAAGAGTATTAGTAGTAGGCCTTGGTATAAGTGGAAAATCTGTAATTAAAAAGCTTGCAGGGTATGTAAAACACATAACTGCAATTGATAGTAACCCTTATATTGATGTAAGAGATGAATTTGAGAATCTAAATAAGATTAAAAACTTTAGCTTTAGTTTAATTTTAAACGAAAATGTAATTAATAATATTAATGTTTTACAAGAAATAGATTTTATTATTGTAAGTCCTGGGGTTTCAAACGATATTTTAATTTTAAATTTAGCAGATAAAAAAGGTATACCAGTTTTTAGTGAGCTTGAAATTGGCTGGATGTTTTTAAAAAACCATGAGAAAAAAAATACAATTGCAGTTACAGGAACAAATGGAAAAACTACTGTAGTAAATCTAATAGAAAAAATATTAAGCAATGCTAAAAAAGCAGCAATATCGTGTGGGAATATTGGCAACCCATTAATAAACACAATATCAAGGATTAATAATAAAGATATATTAGACTTAAGTTTTAATAATTTAATTATTAGTGACTCAAGTATTAATAATAGCCCTAACTCTAATGGTAATAATAACCCTAACTTTAATAATGACAGTATTATAAGGGTAATAGAAGTTAGTAGTTTTCAGCTGGAAAGAATTTTAAGTTTTAATCCTAAAGTCGGAATTATTTTGAATATAACAGACGATCATTTAGACAGACACCATTCTATGGAGAATTATGCTTCTATAAAGTTTAATTTATTTAAAAATTTTAATAAAGACCATTGGGCTGTTTTAAATATTGATGATGAACAAACTAGTAAGTTTTTATTTAAAATGTTAGCAGAAAAGGGTTATAAACTTAATGAGCTTGATAAAAAAGACTGCTTAGAAAAGATTAGTCTTTTTAAAAAGTTTAATTTAATTACTTATTCTTTAAATTCTTTTAAGTTTAATACAAATTTATATCTTAAAGATTCAAAGATATTTTATAGCTTAGGTGATTACAAAGGTACAATAAATATTTCAAAAGTTAAATTAAGAGGCAAACATAACATATTAAATATTATGAGTGCTATCGCTGCTGTAAAAATATTTGGTGTAAGTGATGCTGAAATTGAAAATACTTTATGCAATTTTTCAACTCTAGAACATAGAATTGAATATGTTGGAAATTTTAAAGGTATAAATGTATACAATGATTCAAAAGCTACTAACCCAGATGCCACTATTAAAGCCTTAGAAAGTTTTGAAAGAGAAGTTACTTTAATTCTTGGTGGTAAAGATAAGGACATGGATTTTAGCACTTTATTGCCTGTTATGGACAGAAAAATTTTAAATTTGATTCTAATTGGTGAGGCAAAAGTAAAGTTACTAAAGACAATTGAAAGCCATGCAAAAAATATTTTAGATTTGCCCTATAATGTTTATTTGTGCAATAGTTTTGAGGAAGCTGTTGAAAAAGGACTAAATGTTACAGAAAAAGGAAAAGTGTTGCTTTTATCTCCAGCATGCGCAAGTTTTGATATGTTCCAAGATTATAAAGATAGAGGAAAGAAGTTTAAAAACTTGATATTTGAAAAAGCTAGAAATCAAGTAAAAGAATAAAAATTTAAAAAATAAAAATTTTACTTTTTAAAAACGATGAATACCTTTTTTGTTAAGAACAATATTATTAGTGAAAATAATAATATTAATAAAGACCTTGAAGAAAATAATATTGAAGATTATAGTGTTCCAGAAGACTTAGGTGACTACCAAAAATATGATGTTTTAAAGATAAATATTGAATATTATCTTTTTTTTATTGTTGTTATTTTACTTTCAATTATTGGTATTATAATGGTCTCAAGTGCATCTATAGCTGTTGGACAAAGATATTTTAATGATGCATTTTATTTTATTAGAAGACAGGCTATATGGTGGTTAGCTTCTATTTTAGCATTAATGTTATTTTCAAAAGTAAATTATAAATTTTATCCAAAAATTTCTACTGTTTTTATTCTTTTAAGCATTGGCCTTTTGGGTATTGTAATAATACCAGGAGTAGCCCCTGTAATTGGTGGTTCAAGAAGGTGGTTTAACTTTTTTTTCTTTAATCTACAGCCATCAGAAATAGTAAAAATAAGCCTTATCTTATTTATCGCAAGTAGTTTAACAAAAAGATATATAAAAAGGCCTTATTTTAAAAATATAATTTGGCCTTCTTTTATTACACTCATAATAATTACAATTTTAATTTTTTTACAACCTGATTTTGGAACAGTAGTAGTTATTTGGGCTTTTATCTTCTCTTTGTTTTTTATTGCGAATGTAAGAATTCCTCATATATTAATCTTGGGGTCAATTGGGCTGGTTGGTCTTATTATTTATATGTTTGCAGAGGATTATAGACGAGAAAGAATATTTGCATTTCTAAACATATCAGCTCAACCTACTGATATTAATTTTCAAGTCAATCAGTCTTTGATTGCTTTAGGTTCAGGAAATATTTTTGGACTTGGATTAGGAAACAGTTTACAAAAATTTTCATATTTACCCGAGGCTCACACTGATTTTATTTTTGCAATTATTGGAGAAGAGCTTGGTTTGTTAGGAACAATAATTGTTATTATTTTATTTATTGCTTTTACTTTTTTAGGAATTAGAATTTGTCAAAAATCAAAGGATTATTTTGGTAGAGTTATTTCAGGTGCATTAACTTTAATGATAACTGTGCAAGCTGCCATAAATATTTCTGTAGTTATTGGGATTTTGCCGGTTACTGGAATGCCTTTGCCTTTTATAAGCTATGGCGGATCATCTTTATTAACTTGTATGATAGCTTCAGGTATAATTTTAAATATTTCTAGACAAAATTATTCAATAATTAAAAAAAGTAGTTTAGAAATTGAAGAATAGATGAACATATATTATATATATTAAATAGATATATGGATAAGACTAAAAAAATCATTATTGCTGCGGGTGGGACAGCTGGACATATTTACCCTGCTGTTTCAATAATTGAATACTTAAATGATAATTTTAAAGATATTGAAATTTTATTTATTACCAGCAATAAGGGTTTGGAAAAGAAATTATTTGAAAACATAAATTTATCTAATATTAAAATTAAATTTTCCAC
>JACVJA010000287.1 GCA_015661035.1 Candidatus Calidifonticultor daggyaiensis
CCTCTATAATATGATAATAAAAATGACGTTTATTTATTCATTAATTAATAGTCTTTTAACTAATCCAATTAAACCAAATTAAAAATTAGATATTTATTTTTTATTAAAAAAATAGTATTACAAAAAATAATAATAGTAAAATAATAGTAAAACATAAAACTTTTTAAAAGTAAAAAAAATGTAAAATTTTAAAAATATCATTTTTTAATATTGACATAATAGTATTTTGAATTTAGTATATATCGAATTTGATATTATAAATTTTAATGGTATTTATTTATTTTTCTATTATAAAAATAAATAACAAAAAGTAGCTTAGAATGGTAAAAAATAATTTAGAAGAAGAAATAAAAGAATTTATAAAAAATAAAATCAGTGAAGGTTTTAAAAACCCTGACCAAATGGCAGAAAATATTTTTAAAAATTTAAAGAATCACTGGATATTTGGAAAAAGAAGCTTTTTACCGTGGGTAGAAAGCCCTGATGTAAATCCTTTTGTCAATATGCTATTAACAAGAAGCGGTTTACTTCCCCTTTATGTTCTTCATATTTTAAATGAAAGAGAAATGTTTGGTAATGAAATTATGTTTGAAATTGAAAAAAGAACAAAAAAAACCTGGAGTCCAACTCCAGGTACAATGTATCCATTATTAAAAGAGCTTGAAATAAAAAATTTTGTTGAAGGAAAGTGGAATTTGGATAAAGAAAGACCAAGAAGAATTTATACAATAACAGAAAAAGGCAGACAGGAATATGAAATACTAAAAAAGGTCTTAAAATCACATCTTTTTGAAGCTATAGAAATTTTTAAAAAAATTTATTCAGAAATTTATTCCGAATAGATTAGAAAGAGGGTAATAAATGTTAAATATAATAAATAAAGAATATTTAAAAAACCAAAATCTTCAAAAAAGAAGTAGGATTTATAATTATTCTAATTCTTTTTATTTTACTACTTTAATAATATTTTTGATTTTATTGACTTTTTTACCATCTTTTTTTCTTTTTGGGTGTAAAAAAGAGGAAAATAAATATGAAACATTTACAGTAGCTAGAGGAAATATCGTAACTCAAGTTACATCAACTGGAAACGTATATTCTTCAGAAGAAAAAAAGTATAGTGTTTTAACTTCAGCAAAAGTCATTGATATTTTACAAAAGGGTGACAGCTTTAAAAAAGACGATATTTTAATAAAAATAGATGATTCAAAAGTAAGGCTTTACATATCGCAGGCTGAACAAAATTTAAAGTTGGCTGAAGAATCAATAAATATTGCTAAAATAAATTACCAAAGTGCTTTAGATTCTAACCATGTTGCAATTCAACTAGCAGAATCGAGCAATAATCTAGCAGAAATCACAGTACAAAATGCATTTCAAGCCCTTGACAGTGCAAATTCTTTGGGAATGGCAAATATCGAGGCAGCAAATCAAGCAATTAAAAATGCTAATTATTATTTAGAAAAAGTTAAAGATTCAGCTTTTGCAACTGATTTAACTGAAGCTCAAGCTGAAACCAATGTAAGTACTGCTGAAAAAGCTTTAGAACAAGCTAAAAAATCTGCAAAAGTTCAATCTGTACAAGCTGAGAGTGCTTATAATCAGGCATTGGCAAATCAATCAATTACTTACTGGAATAATTTAAATAATTTAGAAAAGGCTCAAACCCAAATTAAATTAATGGCTAAAAATATTGCACAATCCCAAATTCAATTAGAACTTGCAAAAATTAATCTAGAACTTGCAAAGCTTGATTTAGATAATTTTTTTATTACTGCTCCATTTGATGGATTTGTAAAAGACGTAAGCTTTTCGGTTGGAGAAACTGCTTCACCAGGAGTACCTGCCATTTCAATAGTCAGCAGCGACTTTATAATTAAATCTGATATCAATGAAACAGATATTGTAAAAATTAAAGTTGGACAAGAGGTTGAATTTACTTTAGATGCATATCCAGATAAAGTATTTTATGGTAAGGTTGATAAGATTTCACCAGTTTCTAAAAATACTGCTGGAATCATAACTTTTGAAGTTACAATCAAACCAGAAAAAGAAGCTTTTGAGTTTTTGCAATATGGTTTTTCAGTTAATGTTACAATTACAGTATCAAAAAACGAAAATGTATTGTATGTTCCAATACAAGCAGTTTATGAAGAGAATGGGAAAAATTTTGTAGATGTATTAAAAGATGAAAACAATATAATTAAAACAGAAGTAATAACAGGAGCTTCAGATTATGATTATATTGAAATAAAATCAGGTCTTTCTGAGGGAAATATTATAATCTTAACAACAAAATAAGTTTGGCAGTTATAGAATTTTTTTATTGGCTTATTTTATCAACTTAAAATGAATCTATTAATATGAATTTAAATTAAGCAAAAATTAAAAATAAAATTAACAAATTAAATTAGGAATTAAAATTAATACATTAAATGGTGATTCCATGGATTGCATTATTAATATTTCCAATATATACAAAACCTATAAATTAGGTAAAGTTCAAGTAGTTGCTTTAAGAGGAGTTAATCTTAAAATCTTAAAAGGAGAATTTGTTGCAATTATGGGTCCATCAGGCAGTGGAAAATCGACACTTATGAACATATTAGGGTGCCTTGATACACCAGATAAAGGAGTTTACCTTTTAGAAGATGTTGATGTATCAAAGCTTAATGATAACCAACTTGCAGACATAAGAAACAAAAAAATTGGATTTGTTTTCCAAACTTTTAATCTTCTTTCCCGTTCAAATGCTATTCAAAATATTGAGCTTCCGCTTATATATGCAAAAGGAAATAACTTAAAAAACAGAAAAGAAAAAATATATAATTCATTAAAAGCTGTTGGCTTGCTTGGATGGGAAAAACATAAACCAAGTGAACTTTCAGGCGGTCAAAGACAAAGAGTTGCAATTGCAAGAGCATTAGTAAATAATCCAACTATTATTTTAGCCGATGAGCCAACAGGAAACCTTGATTCTGTAACTGGCGAAGAAATTATGGCAATTTTCCAAGATTTAAATAGCCAAGGAAAAACCATATTGCTTGTAACACATGAACTTGATATAGCCAGACATGCAAGTAGAATCATTTATCTAAAAGATGGATTAATCTTTAAAGAAGAAATAATAGAAAACCCAATCAGAGCCGAGGAAATGTTAAAAGTTATGCCAAGGCTTGAAGATAAAATAAATTAAACTTTTTATAATTAAATATTTATAACATATTTAATATTTAATATTTAATATTTAAAAATGAACAGGATAACAGAAAATATAAAAATTGCATTCCAATCGCTTGCTCTAAATAAGCTTAGAGCATTTTTAACAATGCTTGGCAT
>JACVJA010000288.1 GCA_015661035.1 Candidatus Calidifonticultor daggyaiensis
TCTGAGTTAACCATAACTGCATATTTTAAAACTAACATATCAAGCCAACCGCAACGTCTAGCTCTTCCAGTAGTTGTACCAAATTCATAGCCTTTTTCTCTTAGATATGCTCCAACTTCATTTTGAATTTCAGTTGGAAATGGGCCAGATCCAACTCTTGTAGTGTATGCTTTTGCTACTCCAATAATCTTATCAATTTTTTTTGGTCCAATTCCTGAACCAATACAAGCACCTCCAGCAATCGTTGATGAAGATGTAACAAAAGGGTAAGTTCCATGGTCTATATCTAACATTGTACCTTGAGCACCTTCAAATAAAACATATTTTTTTTGCTCTAAATAATCATTTATTAAAAAAGAAGTATCAACAATAAAATTTTTTAATTTCTCACCATAATTCTTATAATTCTCAAAAATTTCCTTAATATTTAATGGCTCAAGACCATAAACTTTTTGAATAATTGTATTTTTTAAATCTAATGCTGTTTGAAGTTTTGTTCTGAAGATTTTTAAATCCAATAGGTCTTGAACTCTAATACCAGTTCTATATGATTTATCAGCATAAGCTGGGCCAATACCTTTATGAGTTGTACCGATTTTTGATTTCCCAAGACTTTGCTCCCCAGCTTTATCTATAATTATATGATAAGGCATAACTAAATGAGCGTTACCACTTATTCTTAAATTTTTTGTATTAACTCCTTTAGAATTTAAATTTTCAATTTCATTAATTAATACTTCTGGGTTTATAACAACACCATTTCCAATAACACATACGGTTGATGGATAGAGTATCCCAGAGGGAATGTGATGAAGCTTAAATTCTTCTTTACCAATAACAACAGTATGGCCAGCATTATTGCCGCCTTGAAATCGAACAACCATATCCATTCGGCTTGCAAGTAAATCAGTTATCCGGCCTTTGCCTTCATCACCCCATTGAGCTCCTAATAGTACTATACCTGGCATTTAAAAACACCCCTATTCTATTGGTTTATAAGAAACTAAATAAATTAAAAATATTTAATAATTAAATCTTTTATTATTATTTAATTATATATCAAAATTTTATTTACTCTAAATCATTAGATTCATGTTCAGGTATAACTGCAGCATTAACAAACAAGGTATATTCTTCTAAGAATTTCAATTTAACAACCCCTACTGGACCATTTCTATGCTTGGCAATGTTTATTTCTGTAAAAACTTGATCTTTTACATCCTTGTCGTAATAATCTTCCCTATATATAAACATAACCAAATCAGCATCTTGTTCAATTGCTCCAGATTCTCTTAAATCAGCCAATACAGGTTTTTTTCTTTCCCTTTTTTCAACTTCCCTTGATAACTGGGAAATTGCAATTACTGGTATCTGCAATTCTTTTGCAATACTTTTTAAATTTCTTGATATTTCTGTAACTTCTAAAACTCTGTTTTCTTTAAAATTTATACCAGAGTGTAAAAGTTGTAAGTAATCAACAATCAATAATTTAATTCCATAAGAACTAACAAGCATCCTAGCTCTAGAACGTAAATCCATTATTGTTAAAAAAGCAGCGTCATCAATATAAATTTTACATTCTGCTAAGTTTTCTATAGCCCCAGCTAGCTTAATCCATTCATCGTCTCGTAAATTTCCAGATCTTAACCTGTGAAGATCTATTCTTGATTCAGCACACATAAGCCTTTGAGCTATTTGATCTTTAGACATCTCTAGCGAAAATATTGCAACAGGTATTTTATCTAGCATTGCTGCGTTTCTCGCAATGCTTAAAGCAAAAGAAGTTTTACCCATTCCTGGCCTTGATGCAATTATTATTAAATCTGAATTTTGAAGTCCTGAAGTAATCTTATCTAGTTCTATAAAACCAGTAGTAATACCTGTAATTTTTGACTTTTTATCATAGAGGCTTGATAATTCTTCATAAACATCTGACAAAAGCTCTTTTATTAAAGTAAACTTACTCTTTTTTCTATCTAAATTTAATTCTTGATAAATTGAAAAAATTAACTGTTGAGCTTTATCTACTGTTGAATATAAATCTTCAGGAACTTCATAAGACATTGCTGCAATCTCTGTAGCAGCATATATCAATTTTCTTAATATTGAATGATTTTTTACAATTTGCGCGTGATATTCAGCATTAGCAGCAAGCGGAATATTATTAACTAATGAATGTATATAAACTGCTCCACCAACCTGTTCTAAAAGGTCTTTTTTTTTCAAATAATCAGTAATTGTAATTACATCAACAGGCTCGCCATATGAGAAAAGTTCCTTAATAGACTTAAATATCTCACCATTAGAATTTCTATAAAAGTCCTCTTCAGAAAGTATCTCAATAGCTGTAATAATTGCTTCTCTAGATATAATCATAGACCCCAATACTGACTCTTCAGCCTGAATATCATAAGGGGGTATTCTATCCAATTTAGAAGTATCAAGAGGTGTTAATATCTGCTTTTTTTGTTTTTGGTTAGGTATTTTATCCATCTTTTTTGATTACATCATCCGTAGCCATATTACCGCTTTGTAAATCACTTTGTACATCATCACTTTGTATATTTACAATTACAGTAGCTTTAACATCTTTATAAAGTTTAACAACCACATCGTATCTTCCAACCTCTTTTATATGTTCTTCAAGATCTATTTTTTTTCTATCTACTTCTACCTTCTTTAGCTCAAGAATTTTTTCAGCAATATCTTTGTTAGTAATAGAACCGAATAATTTGCCTTCAGGACTAGAATTTACCTTTATTGATATTTCAGTTCCTTCAATAATTTCAGCAATTTTTTTGGCATCTTCAATATTTTTAGCTTCTTTTTTTACTACAGATTTCTTTAATATTTCAGCTTGCTTTATATTTCCAGGAGTTGCTAAAATGGCAATATTATTCGGTATTAAAAAGTTTTTAGCAAAACCATCCTTTACATTTACAATATCTCCAACATTTCCTAATTTTTCATGGTCTTTTATTAATACTACTTTCAACTAATTCCTCCTTAAAATAAATCTAAAAAAATGCCTTTAATTGTATTTACATATTTTATTTAATTATTTATTTAATTATTTTTTTATTTTTGTTTAATTATAAATATTTAATTATAATAATTTTTAAGGTAAACTTAATTTTTAATAATTTATCTTAGTGAACTTATTAAATAATAATTTAATTATAAAAAGATTATCAATAAAAATCATTAATAAAAAATTATTGATTTAAATTTTAACTGGCTCTTTTTAATTTTCTAAAATTAACCCATATATCCATTAATCCAAGCAAAGGTAAAATAATAAATAGACCAAAAAA
>JACVJA010000289.1 GCA_015661035.1 Candidatus Calidifonticultor daggyaiensis
ATTTAAAGTACAAAAAAGATAAAACAGGTGTTATTAGTGGTTTAAAAAGAATAAGTAAACCAGGTTTAAGAGTTTACTCTAAAAAAGAAAGTATACCCAAGGTTATGGGTGGATTAGGAACTGTAATAGTTTCTACTTCAAAAGGAGTTATGACTGAAAAAGAAGCAAAAAAGTTAGGAATTGGTGGAGAAGTAATTTGCTGTATTTGGTAATTTTTATTATTTAGAATTATTTTAACTGTTTGTTTTTAGAAGTAAAGTTTGTATTAAAGTTAATGTAAATGATTTAAATATTTTTTTTAAAATGATTTAAAAATATTATGGTTTAAATATATTTTAAAGTAGTTTAAATATATTGATTTGATAGGAGGTCTGAATTGTCAAGAGTTGGTAAAAGGCCAATTCCAATACCTTCAGGAGTTGAAGTAAATATTGAAAAAAATAAAGTTACTGTAAATGGTAAGCTTGGGCAACTTTTCCAAGTTATCGATGAAAATTTAAAGATCGATATAAATAACGGGTTTTTGACTTTATCTCCATTGTCAACAAGCAATGAAGTAAAAGCCAAATACGGACTTTATAGAAATTTGTTGAGCAATATGATTCAAGGTGTAAGCGAAGGTTTTACAAAAACTTTAAAAATAGTTGGAGTTGGTTATAGAGCAAGTAAAAAAGGAGAAGATTTAGAAATACTGGTTGGTTACTCTAACCCAGTATTATTTTCTAAACCTGAAGATATTTCTTTTGATGTTCCAGATAACACTACAATTATTGTAAAAGGTATTGATAAACAAAGAGTTGGACAAATTGCAGCTCAGATAAGAGATATTAGAAAACCAGAGCCTTATAAAGGTAAAGGTATTAGATATGCTAATGAATTTGTGCGTAAAAAAGCAGGGAAAGCTGCTTCTTCAGGTAAGGGTGGTAAATAAGGAGTAATGTAGTAATGGGTGGTAAGCAAGGAGTAATTTATGAAGAGTAAATTTGAAATAAGAGACAAAAGTTTAAGAAGAAAAAGAAGAGTAACATTTAAGATAAGGAAAAATACAAATAAACCTGTTCTTTATGTTTTTAGGTCAAATAAACATATTTATGCCCAAATTGTTGATTCAGAAGGTAAGACTATTTTGGGTGTTTCTAGCAAAAACATAAATATGTTAGATTTAAATATAGATAGTAAAGATTTAAAAAGTGCTACTGCAATTGATGATAAACAAGAGAAAAAAACAGCTGATTTGAGTAAAAAAGACTCAGGTAAAAGTGATTCTAGCAAATCAGATACAAGCCAAAAAACTTTAGAGCTAAAAGGTAAAATACCTATTAGTTTTGCTACTGGTTTTGCTTTAGCAAAAAAGGCTCTCAAGCTAAATATAAATGAAGTTGTATTTAATAGAGGTTCTTACAAATACCACGGAAGGGTTAAAGCTTTGGCTGAGGGTGCAAGAAAAGGTGGTTTAAAATTTTAAAAATATTGTAAAAAAAATGTAAAATAAATCATTAAATATATTGTAATGAACAAAAATACTTAAATAAAGATATTGAAATATAAAGATATTGAAATGAAAATATTGTAAATTTCTTAATTTAATAAGGAGGAAATCTGGTGCCAGAATTTGGGGCAGTTGAAGAATATTCAGAAAGAGTTATTAAAATAAATAGAGTTGCAAAAGTAGTTAAAGGCGGTAGAAGATTTAGCTTTAGTGCATTGGTTGCTATTGGTAATATGAATGGAAAAGTTGGTGTAGGGTTTGGTAAAGCAAACGAGGTTTCAACAGCTATTCAAAAGGCAATTAATGCTGCTAAAAAAAATATTTTTGAAGTTCCCTTAGTAAATGGGACAATTCCTTATGAATTAAATGTTAAATTTGGTGCAGGTCATGTTTTTATGAAGCCTGCGGCACCTGGTACTGGAGTTATAGCAGGGGGACCAGTAAGAGCAATATTGGAATTAGCTGGTGTTAAAGATATTTTAACGAAATCTTTAGGTAGCGCTAATGCTTTAAGCATAGCCAATGCTACTGTTAAAGGATTAAAGTCTTTAAAGCCAAAAGAAGAGATTTTAAATGTAAGAATGGCGCAAAAAGTTTAATTTTTAAAATTGTTTTTAAAAAGTATTTTAAATATATTAAAAATATAAATTATTTTCTTTTAATTTTATTTTATGTAAATTAATTTAAAAAGATTTTTACTCTTAATTAAAATATTCTTAAGTTATTTTAGGGGGACTAAATTGAGACTTTGTGATATTAAACCTAATAAGAGTTCTATTAAAAAAGTTAAAAGAGTTGGCAGAGGCGATAGATCTGGTCATGGTAAAACAAGCGGAAGAGGATCTAAGGGACAGCTTTCAAGATCAGGTGGAAAGGTAAGACTTGGTTTTGAAGGCGGTCAGATGCCTTTGCATAGAAGAATTCCGCATCTTAAAGGTTTTAAAAATACAAGAAAAAAGGAATTTAATATAATAAATATAGGAGTACTTAATAAGTTTAATGATGGGGATATTATAGATTTTGATTTTCTTTTAAAACGTGGTTATATAATGAAAAAGAAAAGCCCATTAAAAATTTTAGGCAATGGAAACCTTGCAAAAAAACTTACTGTTAAAGCAAACTTTTTTAGTAAGAGTGCAATTGAAAAAATTCAAAATGCTGGCGGAACAACAGTTACTATATAGAGTACTATGTAGAGTAATATGTATTCTAATATGTGCTATATATACTAAAGCATTTATATCAAGTGGTAGATAGGGTTTTGACTATATAAAGTAATGTGTACTCCTTATACCCATATAATATAAAATATAGACGTATAACTAATAAGTTTAATTATTTAAAAATATAAGCTATAAAAAATTAGATATTAATTTATAAATTAATTTTATTTTAATTTTTTTGTTTTAAAAAATTTTTATTTTCAAGAGGAAATATAAATGTGGCGAGCAATTTTTAATGCTTTTAGAATTAAAGAAATAAGAAATCGAATATTGTATACTTTAGCGATTTTAGCTCTTTATAGATTTGGAGCAAATTTAACTGTTCCGGGTGTTGATGTAAATGCTATAACTAAACAAGTTGAATCAGGCTTGCTTGGAATAATGGATTTATTTTCAGGCGGAGCATTAGGCAAATTTGCAGTATTTTCACTTGGAATAATGCCATATATTACAGCTACAATTATAATGCAGCTACTGCAAGTTGTTATACCAAAACTTGAACAGCTTGCAAAAGAGGGTGAAACCGGTAGGAGGAAAATTAACCAAATTGCAAGATATATGACGACTGGTCTTGCACTAATACAATCTGTTGCAATGGT
>JACVJA010000290.1 GCA_015661035.1 Candidatus Calidifonticultor daggyaiensis
ATCTTAATTTTTCAAATCTATGATGATCTATATTTATCAATAAATTCAAATAAATCTGCAATAATACAATAATCAGCAATTTTAAATATTGGTGCTCTTGGATCTTTATTTATAGCTATAATTTTTCTAGAGTTTTTCATACCCATTAAATGGTGAATTGCTCCTGAAACACCAAAACCCACATAAATCTCAGGCCTTACAGTAGTTCCTGTCTGCCCTATTTGTTTTGAAAAATCCGCCCAGCCTAAATCCACTACAGCTCTTGATGCTGCAACAATTGCCCCATTTTCTTCTGCAAATCTTTTTACTACTTCATAACCTTCTTTTGAGCCAACTCCAAAACCTGCACAAAATATAATCCTAGCTTCCTCTAAAGGGGTATCTCCGCCGTCTTGTTTTTTTATTGTCTTAATAAGGGTCTTTAAATTATTTGTAGAAAATTTAGGAATTTTACCAATATTTAATACTGATACATCAATATTTTTAGCGATTCCCGAATATTTTTGCTCAACAAATACGTTTGGTCTAACAGATGCCATTTGTGGACAACTATATGGAGTTATAATTTTTGCCAAAACCTTACCTCCATAAGTTGGTCTAATTTGGACTAAAAAACCATCATCATCGATATCAAGCTCAGTACAATCTGCAGTAAGACCAGTTTTTACTCTAGTTGCTACTCTAGGTGCAATACTTCTTCCAAAAATTGTTCCTAAAAACAAAACAATTTTTGGTCTTGATTTTAAAATCTCATCAGAAATTATTTCTGAAAATTCCTCTATATTAAACCTTGAAAGGTTAGAATTAACGATAGAAATAACTTTATCTACGCCAAATTCGCTAAAAATTTTTGCAAGTTTATTAGAAGAAAGAGATTTGTTGCCTATAAGTAACGCTGTTATCTTGTCTTTGCTTTTTTTTGAAAGTTCAACAGCTTTGCTAATTAATTGAAAACTAGTATTTTTTAGCTCCTCATCAAAATGTTCAACAATTACCCATATACCTTTATATTTAGATAAATCTATTTTTTTATCTCCTTCAATAAATTCTATGGCACTAAATTTACATTTATCTATACAAGCCCTACATAAAGTGCATTTTTCTAAATCAATAACAGCTTTACCTTCTATAATAGATATAGCATCGTAGTTACAATATTTTATACACTTTTTACATGCATTACATTTATCGCTATTTACTCTTATATGATTCATTTTTCTTCATCACCATTTTTAAATTTTAATAATCTTAAAAAGCCAACAGCTAGCTAAAAAACTTAAAATTATTAGTAAAAAATTTCTAAAAATAATAATTTATCAAAAAATACATATTATAAAAAAGCTTTCAAGCAATTAAAGCTTTAATTTCTTTTACTGCTGAAGAGGTCAAAGATTTAATTATTTTTCTATCTTTTTTTACTTCTATTCCACCTGTAATCATTGAAAGTATCCTATCATCTGCCTTAAGATTACTATCTACAACAAAATAGCCAACAAACCTATCATCTATATCAATATTTATTACCTGTGTAAAGGATCCATCTAGGCCTACTTCACTTGCTTTTAAGCCAATAAAATCTAAGTCAACTTTTTTTATATTATCAAAATTGACTTCTTTTGAACTTTTAAAAATTAATTTTTTGTCTTTTTTTAAAAATGATACAACTGCTGGCATTTTAACCTTGGCCAATACATCATAATTATCTAGCTTTGCTAAGATTTTTAAATCGTAGTCACCAATACCTATAACATTTTTAGCATAATTAATTTGTGGTAATCCTAGCATCTCAGCAATACTTTCACCAATATGGCCTGTACCACTATCTAATGATTCTTGGCCACAGAATATTAAATCATAACCTATCTTTTTAATTAAACTTACTAATGCAAAAGCAGTCGCCCAAGTATCTGATCCAGCAAGTCTTTTATCTGTTAGCAAGTATGATTCATCAGCACCTGCATATAGGCTTTCTTTAAGAATCTCTATAGCTTGTGGTGGACCCATTGTTAAAGTTATGACCTTAAAGTTATGAGTCTTTTTTAATTTTAATGCTTCCTCCAGAGCAAATTTATCAAAAGGATTTAATACACTTTGCATACCTTCTCGGATTAATGTGTGAGTCTGTGGATCAATTTTGACCTCTTTTGTATCAGGAACTTGCTTTAAACAAACTATTATTTTCTTCATATGCATCTCTCTAACTAATTAGTTTTAAATTAAACATCTTCTAATATTTTTAAAAATAAATTTAATTTACTAAAACTATAAAAATCTTAGCATTATTTAATTATTTATATAGACCTTGCTAGAAGCTCAGCATCACGGATTGCTAACTCTACAACTGCAGGAGCTTTAGCATCCCCAACTCTATAAACTTCTTTTATTTTTTTATTATCTTTAAATTCCCAAAATAGGTTATCTATAGATTTAAACATCCCTGTATAAACAAAGTTATCAAAACTTTTAAGTATTAATTGTTTTTCTGTAAAAACTTTAACAAAAGTTGCTTCATCTTCTGTTAAATCCTTAAGGTAGTGAAGTGGAATTATTTCAAGATTCAGCCTCAATAATTTCCTAAGAAGGATATCTTGATTTTCATTTTTAGCATTTATTGCAATATTTTTATGTGGTGTAACATAATAGATTTTTATATCTTCAAAAGTATCAAATAAATATTCAACTATTCCAGCGCCTTCATTTATACAAAGGGGGTCATATACAATGATATTTTTGCCAATAACAACATTGTCATTTAAAACATCCCAGCTACTTATTACTTTATTATTTTTATATTCATCAGGCACATAAGCTTGCGCACCAGAGGCAACAACTAATACATCTGGGTTCTCAGACAGAACTAAATTATTTGTAGCAGTAATACCTAATTTTAATTCAACATCTTTTAATTGTTTTACTTGAAATTCTAAATACCTTATAACCTCAGAAAATTCGTTTCTAAAAGGAATTTTTTTTAGTAAATTAATTTGACCGCCTAAAATATTTTCTTTCTCAAATAAAACAATGTTATGGCCTCTTTTAGCAGCAATTTCTGCAAATTTAAGCCCAGCAACACCACCACCAATAACTACAATTTTTTTTGGATTACTAACCTTTTTTAAAGTACCCATACCTAAGTATTTTTCTTTTCCTGCAGCAGGATTTTGTATGCATTTTATTGGCTGCATTAAGAATACTTGACCAATACAACCTTCTTCACAACCTATACATTTTCTTATGTCATCAATTTTACCTTTCTTTGCTTTATTTACAGTTTCAGGATCACACAATAATTGTCTAGCCATATC
>JACVJA010000291.1 GCA_015661035.1 Candidatus Calidifonticultor daggyaiensis
TTTTGGTCAGTCGTTCTAATAAAAGAATCATTACTAATGCAATAAAGCTTTAAAATTCTTTTCATATCTTCTACCATTTGATCTACATATTCCTTTTGTGATACTCCTTTAGATTTAGCTGTTTTAAATATTTTTTGTCCATGTTCATCTGACCCTGTTAAGAAAAATACATCATAACCTAAAAGTCTATGAAATCTTGCCATTACATCAGCAAGTATAAACTCATAAACTTGACCTAAATGGAGTTTTTCATTCATATAAGGTATTGCAGTTGTAATATAAAATTTTTCTCTATTATTGGCATTTTGACTGCTATCATTTTTGTTGTTGTTATTGTCATTATTATTTATTAAACTCATGTTAATTTCCTTATAAATACTATTAAATATAGCTTTTAAAAAATTTAATAATTTTTCTTATATATTAACCTTAATAATATTAATGAATAATCATATTTTTAGCAATTTTAGCTTATATAAACTTACTAACTTTAATCAATTTATCAAGTTAAAAAACTAATATTTTATATTATTTTTTGCCCTCTACAACTATTGTTACTTCACCCCTTAAAACTAATATACTTTTACCTTTTTTATCTACTTTTTTTACCTGCCTTGTTAACAACTCAATCAATTCTGAAATTTTTCCTCTAAGGACCTCTTCATAAATTTTAGTTAATTCCCTTGCAAGGCAGCAATTTCTATCACCAAATTCATCTAACAACATTTTCAAAAGGTTAAAAGCCCTAAAAGGCGATTCATAAAAAATTAAAGTATAAGGCAATTCTTTTAATTCTTTTAATTTTTTTCTTCTTTTTGACTCACTTTTTGGTAAAAAACCAATAAATAAAAAATTATCTGTTTCAAACCCCGATAAAATTAAAGCACTTAAAGCAGCATTAGGCCCAGGAATTACTGTAAGTTTTATATAATTTTCTATGCACTCTTTAATAATTTTATACCCAGGATCTTGGATTGCAGGCATGCCTGCTTCAGAAACAAGTGCAATATTCTTACCAAGTTTAATATTTTTTAAAATAAATTCATTTTTCTTAAAAGAAGAATAGTCATTATAGCTTAAAAGTTGGTTTTTAAACTTTTTTATTTCATACTTTGAAAGTATTTTCCTAATTTTCCTAGTATCTTCTGCTAAAATATAATCTACACTTTGAAGCACTTCTAGCAGCCTAAAACTAACATCATTTAAGTTGCCAATAGGTGTTCCACAAATAAACAACATGCCTTTTTCTTCTACTTCTCTATGATTCATTTCTAATAATAATTAATATTAGCCATTGCTAATTTAAAATATTTTATAAAATTTGATTAAAATAACTTTAGATTAATAATTCAAATATTTTATTAATTCAAATATTTTATTGTTTTGCATGCACAACTCTTAAATAATTCAACTCATTTATATATTTCTTTACTTATATATTAATTATTCATTATACCTTATATGTTATATAAATGATAAGTGCAAGTGCAGACCAAAAAAATTCTTGTTTATTTAAAATAAAGCCATGCATTTTTTTAAAACACATGGCTTTAAATATAAAGCTTTTAAACTTTATCTTTAACTTTTATTTAATTAATTTTTAATATAAATACCTCTAATATAGCTTTATTAATTTATTAATATTAAATAATCAATTTAAACTTTTCTTTTGGTGCGCCGCATATAGGGCAAACATCAGGAGCTTGTCCCTCAACTGTATTGCCGCAAACTTGACAAACAAATATATCAGTCTCTGCCAGACTATCTAAATTATCTAAATATTTCTGATATAATTTTGCATGAACTTGCTCAACAGCATTTGCATTCATAAAGCTTATTTTAGCCTCATCTTCACCTTCAGAATCAGCATCTTTAATCATTTCTGGATACATCTCTTTAAACTCAAAAGTCTCCCCATTAACTGCAGCTTGTAAATTTTCTTTTGTGCTCTTAACCTGACCCATTGCTCTTAAATGTGCATGTGCATGAACTGTCTCAGCATCTGCAGCTGCTTTAAATAGTTTTGCAGCCTGTAAATAACCTTCTTGCTCTGCCTTTACTGCAAAAGCTAAATATCTTCTATTAGCTTGGGATTCTCCTGCAAATGCTTCTTGTAAATCTTTTAATGTTTTTTTGCTCGACTCTTTTAACATTTTTACCTCCTAGGAAGTATTTTTTTTATTCTTTTACTACTAATTTAAGGATATATTATTTTAAGCAATAAATAAATTTAAGTTTTGCAAGAAAAATATTTTAAAAATAAAATATGAAAAAAATGCTATTTTTATAAAATTTATAAATAATATTCTTTCTACTCTAAAGACAATATCTTTAATAACTTAAACTATATTTTTATAATTATACCTAGTATATACTAAATAATAGTCATAATTAATTAGGAAATATTACCACAAAATATGAAAGAAGAAAAGTTTGGTATAATAGTATTTTTATAGATTTTTTAATATTTCTGTAAATTAATATTCGCCATGAATAGCTTTAAAATCGCCGGTCAAATAATATATTACTCTTACCCCAATATTAACAGCATTATCACCAATTCTTTCAATATATCTACTTGCAAGAGAAACATTAGTAACCATCTTTATATATTCTTCATCCATTACCTTTGAACTGTATAATTCTTTGTATAAACTTTTTTGGAGCTCATCAACTGTATGGTCAATTTGCTCCAATTTTGAAGCTAATTTAACATCTTTATTTTTAAAAGCTTTTAAGGCTTTATCAAGGATAGACTTTATAATATTTCCCATTTCTATCAATATATCCAATATTGGTTTACTTATAGGCTGTTTTTCCCTTTCATAAAGTCTAACTACCAATTTGCATATGCTAACACAAATATCGCCTATTCTTTCAAGGTATATTACAATTAAATAAATACTATGAATCAATCTTAAATCTCGTGCTACAGGCTGATGTTCTGCCTGAAGCCACATGCATTTTTCTTCAATCATTACATCGTACTCATCAATTTTATTATCGCTAGCAATTACTTTTTTTGCCTGCTCAACATTACCCGTTGCTAAAGCTTGCAAAGAATTATTAACAGTATCTTGTATAAGGCTACCCATATTAATTAAATCCTCTTTTATCTCATCTAATCTTTCGTGAAATGTCTTTCTCATTTTTCCTCAATTTTTATTGGTTATTTTATATTTATTTTTTTTTTTTTTTTTTTTTTTTTTTTTTTTTTTTTTTTTTTTTTTTTTTTTTTTTTTATTATAATTTTATTTTATAATATTTTTAATTATTTTATTTTTTTAATTTTTTTTATTT
>JACVJA010000292.1 GCA_015661035.1 Candidatus Calidifonticultor daggyaiensis
ACCAATAATCACAACCATTTTGCCCGGCTGTTCCTGAAGGACAGACAACTTTTGTATTAGCATAAGCGCTTCTTAAAAAAAAGAATAGAAATAAAAATAAAAAAAAGTTAAAATATAAAAATTTTTTCATTTTTATATTGTTAACACCTCAGAACAAACATAAAAATTTTTAAATTTTGTTTATACATTGCTAATTTTAAAATAATATTATGTATTAAATTAATATTACTCTCAATAATCTAAACAAAATAAAACTTATAAAATAAAAAAGGACTACCTTAAAAATCGGTAAATATAAAGTCAAAAATACTGCCACTATTGCTAAGATAAAAAAAGCTTCGTTGTGAATTGAAGGAATAAGGCCTTTAGTAAGAAGGATTAAAATCGTAAGAGTTAAAAAAGCGCGCTTATCAAACCAAAGCGACCAACCAAAATACATTGCCAATCCCAGAATAATCGCCGCCAAAATAAAAAATATTTTCTTAGTGTCAAAATAAAATGGACGAACATACATAGTTTACTTATTAAATTAATTATTAAATAACATAATTTAAATGTAAAACATAAAATAAAAAATGTCAACATCAACATCCAACATCACCCTTCCATCTCCGAGGAGTTATAGATATAACATCTTAGTATTTATTCTAAAGTTAAGTGCTTTATTTTTTCAAATCTCCTTTGATAATCTGCCTGATTTAAAACAAACTTTTCATAAGCTTTTTCGTCTTTAAAATAAGCAAAAACATCTTCTTTCTGGCAAAAACCATTTTCTTTTCTTATATATTCTTTAAATGAAGAATAAGGATAATGATAAAGATCATCAATGTTTTTAACAACATAAGAACTGTAGGGATTTAGGTGAATGTATCTTGAGAGATGAATTAATTGTTCTTCTGTCTCTATCCTTACCGCTTTAAACTGTCCTTCAAAAAGATGACCTTTTCTTTTATGTTTGGTATTAAAATATCGAGTAAAACTATTTTGAAATTGGGAGATAAATTTAGCAATCCCCTCCTCTTTTTCTTGTTTTAATAAAAAATGATAGTGATTAGGCATAAAGCAGTAACAAATAATTTTAATGAGAAAATCGTTTTCTTTTTTAATTTTTTTAAAAAACTCTTCTTTTTTATCTTCTGGCCAGGAAAGAAAGTAGGAAAGTTTTATCGGGGGTTTAGCGTTTTGATAAAAAATCATTGCTTCTATTGCTCTTTGATTTTCTTTTTTATAGACAAAAATTGGCTTTCTTTCTAAACTACGATTAAAGATATGATAATATTGACCGTTAACTAAGGGAACTTTTCTTCTGGGCATAATAAAAAGATAACAAATCTTTCCTTAGGTGTCAATTCTATCTCACCTCCGAGGTGGAAGATGGAAATTTTATATTAATTATTTGGTAATTTTAGCGGAGTATCATTAACTATTTATATTTTTGGATATGTCTTTTCATTTACTTCAATTGTCCCAAATATTTTAAGACGAGCGCCTTTTTTTATCTTAAGATAAGTTGTGTTATCTTTTTCATCTTTTGCTGCTTCAACATACCTTGATACTGGTTGAAATTTTAAATAAGCTGGCGGATTGATAAAATTTATTTTTTGGTTAGCTATTTGGTTATTATTTTGATAATTATCTTGCTTTGTTTGATTTTCTTCAAAATTAAAAATATTGCTTGACTGAAGCAATCATTTTACCGGGTAAATTAATTATATGATTGCGTATTTTTTATAGTAGCAATAAATCCTGGATTAATTTTTGGCGCATCAGCCAAAAAAACTATTGGTGAAAATAATTTAACTGCTAAAACCGAAATCAAAATTGATAAAAAAAATTTTTTTTGACTTAAAATTATTTAAATTTATAGGAAAATATATAACAAGTATTGTTATTGTTATCTAAACAACATTTTTGATAAGCTATATTATCATCTGGATCATCATCTTCAACTACTTGATTAGTGCATTGCTAATTTTGATTTTCTAAATTAACACTCTCATTAGTACAGCCGCAATAGGAATCAAGATTACTTATTAATTGAAAATTATTATCAAAATAAAAAATGTTTATTCCCACAAGAGGCCTTGAATAAGATTTTTTATATTTTTTATAAAAAATATTAGAATTTTTTTTAAAATTTTTTATAAGAACTAAAATATTACATACAACTATAAGGACCATTATAATCTGTTTGATTGTTAGGATGGGTAGACTGTTGTGTTATGGTTATTATTGATTGTGTTACTTTTGGAATACAAAAAATACTAGAAGAAATATTTTTACCTATATTTATTTTACAAGTTTTAATTTTTCCGTTTTTCTTTAAAGGATCATATCCTACTTAACATTTATTTCTCAAAAAACCTGTAGCTAAACTACATATAGCCGGGGGAGGAAAAGTATAATAACCTGAAGCTGGGGCTTGGGGTGGGATTGGGGTTAGGGTTATTATTGTTACTAAATTTCCAGGACCAATACTTTGATACCCCAAATAACTCGAACACGGTTTTATATAATCTTTAACATAAGCACTACAAGGAGTACCAACACAACCATAATCAACAATATCACCATTACTTCTAAAAAAAACAGCATCTAAAAGCTAATGCAGTATCACCATTATATTTTGAAACACACTCGGTTCATATCCATCATTTGGATCACAAAAATACTTATAACCACTACCGCATTTTTTTATAACCTATATTTTTTGCATCTGTTGGATTAGGGTTAATACTTGGATATCTAATTGGCGTTGGAGAAACTTAATCAGAACAAGAAATTAGTTGGATTCCTCTATCCATATTGCATGGGTAACAAGACAACCATAAAATCTACCATCATTTTTCACACAACATTCAAACTCTAAACCTTTAGTTGTACATCTACTGCTTGCTGGGCTAGGACAATCATATCTAGCTCCAGAACCACATTTTGAAGATGAAGCTTTTGGATTAGAATCAATATTTTTTTATTGATTAGTAACAATTGAAGTTATCAAATTAATCGCAGCTCCAAATAGCACTAAACCTAAAGTTAATAATGTAGCAATTTCCCCTTTTTTGTTTTTCATTTTTTTATTTCTTTTTGTTTTTTTATAATTATTAAATGTTGATTAATGATACGTTATGGATGGTAAAATATCCAACGTGTGTTACAAAAATTAAATAAAAACGCTAAGACAAATTATCACATAAGGCAATATATTAAATCAAGTAATAAGTCGTTAAGTGAAATAGCTCGTGAGTTTAATCTTAACGTTAAAACTGTCCGTAAATGGAAAAGGCGAGATGATT
>JACVJA010000293.1 GCA_015661035.1 Candidatus Calidifonticultor daggyaiensis
TTTGCAATAACAATCTGTGTTATATATTCTTCAATTGTTTACCTTTACTGTCTTTTTCCACACTCAATCTCCCACTTAATATCAGAATCGTCAATCTATAACTTAAAAAAATTATATATATAATAGTTTTACTGCAAGAAAAGATAAAGTTAAAACTACAGGTAATGCATCTCGGGCATCTTATAAATCATTACCTGAAATTGGAATATCAAACTTTTATCTTAAAAACTCTGATAATGATACTTATAATTATAATACACCTGTGGCTGATACTGTTGATGTTAATTTTAATGATACTAATGATTATTCAATTGATAAAATTTTAGAAACTATTGAGGATGGATTTTATGTAATGGATATTATAGGGCTGCATTCTGGTGTAAATCCTGTATCAGGTCAAATAAGTGTTGGAGCAAAAGGAATGTGGTGCAAAGATAAAGAATTAGTTTATCCTATACATGAGGTAACTATTGCGACTGATATTTTAACTCTTTGTAAAAGTTTAATTAAAGTTGGAAAAGACTTACAATTTTTTCCTTTTGGAGGTTATGTAGGCTGCCCTCTTTTAGTATTTAAAGATATTGCAATTGGTGGTAAATAAAAATTAAGCGTAATTAAAAAATAAGGCTAAAAAAATGGAAACATCATTTTCTGAATTATTTAAATCTGTAATTTTGGGGCTAGTACAAGGTTTAACAGAATTTTTACCGGTGAGTAGTTCTGGGCATTTAGCATTAGTTTTATATTTATTTAACTGGAAATACATACCATTATATTTTACAACAACTTTACATTTTGCTACTTTATTATCAGTTACTGTGATTTTTTTTAAAGAAATTTTAAAAATATTTTCTGTCTTTTTTAAAGGATTGTTTTTAAAAAGTTTTAGAAAAGAAAAGTTTTTTAAGCTTTCATTATTTATAATTATTGGAACTATACCTGCTGCTTTAGCTGGTTTTTTCTTAGAAAATCATGTAGAAAAAATCTTTTCAAAACCTTTATATGTTAGTATTTTTTTAATAATTACTGGATTAATACTTCTTTTAGGTGAATTTTATGGTAATAAAAATCAAAAAAAATTTATTAAAGTAGATTCAGTTGAATTTAATAATGGTACTGTTTTTGATTTTGAAAACCTTAAAAATAAAAATATTAATAAACAACATACTTTTGATAGCAATAAAAATAAAGAGGTTGATTTTTTTATAAAAAATAAGTTAAAAATTAAGAGTAAAAATCTATTTTTTGGAAACTTAAACTGGCTAAACGCTTTTTTTATTGGAATTGGGCAAGCAATAGCAATATTACCTGGAATTTCAAGATCAGGCACTACAATTTCTTTTGCAAGGTTTTTTGGGTTAAAAAGGGAAGAGTGTGTTAAATATTCCTTTTTATTATCGATACCAGTAATTTTTGGGGCATTTTTACTTGAAGTTTTAAACTTTTTTAAAAGCAACAATAGTGGTTTTAATGAAAATATTCCAATTATAAATATTATTGTTAGTTTTATTTTTTCTTTTGTCAGCGGATTTATTGCAATAAAATTTTTATTAAATCTAGTCCGCAGAAAAAACTTAAATTATTTTGCAATATATTGTATTGGGATTGCAATAATTTTTATTATAATAATAATTATTAAAAAATAATTTGAATAAAAAATAAAATTAATTAGAAATATAATAAAATATTTATATTTTTTTTAAAATAAAATATTTTAATATGATAAAAGGGGTGATTTATTTAAATGAAAGGTGTAATCCTTGCTGGAGGTCTTGGAACCAGACTTTATCCTTGTACTAAAGTGACCAATAAACATTTGCTGCCTGTTTATAATAAGCCTATGATTTATTACCCTCTATTAACAATGGTAAAAGCAGGTCTTAAAGATATAATGATAGTAACAGGCGGAAATTATGCAGGAGATTTTTTAAGGATATTAGGCAATGGTAAAGAATTCGGTTTAAAAGATATTAGCTATACATATCAAGAAGGTGAAGGAGGCATTGCTGATGCTTTAAGATTAGCAGAAAATTTTGCTGAAGGTGAAAAAATATTTGTAATGTTAGGTGATAACATACTTGAGGATGATATAACTGAAGATATTGTAGATTTTGAAAAACAAAAAAATGGAGCAAAAATATTCTTAAAGGAAGTTCCAGATCCCGAAAGATTTGGAGTTGCAGAAATTAAAAATGGAAAAGTAATAAATATTGAAGAAAAACCAAAAAAGCCTAAGACCAATTTAGCTGTTATTGGACTTTATTTATATGATAATACTGTTTTTGATATAATAAAAACTTTAAAGCCTTCAGACAGGGGGGAGCTTGAAATTACTGATGTAAATAATACCTATATAGCTAGAGGAGAAATGACGTATTCAATTATTAAGGGATGGTGGACAGATGCCGGAACATTTGAATCACTTTTAAGGGCTAGTAATTTGGTTGCAAAAAAAGAAGGTTTTATATTTTAGATATTTTTATATAAGGTATTGGTTTTATTGTTTTTATTTAAATAAATAAAATATTTATTTGCTAAAATATATTTATTATTTTTTTTGAACCACAGTAAAAGCATTTTAAAGGCTTAAACGCACTTTTCCAGCTGTTGTCTGATATATTATAAATCCAGAAGCTAGACTTATCAGAAATTTGATATATTAGTGCATTACCTTTTTCTTTAGCAAAACCAATAAATTTTTCAGTATTTCCACAAAGTTTACACTTATACATAATACTTCCTTATTATTATATTTTGAAAAATTTTAATGATAATTAAAATTTCAGACAATAATAAATTATTATTATATAAATATATAATAATAATTTATATAGTTAAACTGTCATATTTTAGAATATTATAGCATATTATAGCATATTATCAATATTAATTTTTAAAATTTTAAAATTTATTTATTTGACTAATTAGAATCGCTTTGATATTATCTTAAAATAAATTAAACTAATTAAAAGCTTTTGTATTTTTTTAAAATAAAAAAATTTTATTAAAATTTGTATAAAAATTTCTAATAAAGTTTAATTAAAAGCAAGCAAAAATTTTATAAAAATAAGAAAATAGAATTGTAAAAATAAAAATAGAAAGAGAGAAGAATGTCTGAAGGAATAATACAATTAACTGATGAAAATTTTGACTTAGAAGTTTCAAACAGCAATATGCCTGTACTTGTTGACTTTTGGGCTGTTTGGTGTGGTCCTTGTAAAATGATTGCACCTGAACTTGAAAAATTACATGAAGAAAAAAAAGATTTATTAAAAATTGG
>JACVJA010000294.1 GCA_015661035.1 Candidatus Calidifonticultor daggyaiensis
CTATAACCTTCCACAGTTACAAAATCAAACCCACTGCCAAAACCAACACGTAATAAATTCCCTTTTGAATCATTTATATTATTATATATTGAATTTAATTTTTGTTTATCTGCATCAGTTAAACTTTTATAATTTTTTAATCTTTCATGTTCATTGTTTTTCTTATTTATAACTTTTTCTGCAATATAATTAAGTAAACTTTTAATTTTTTCTTTTGAAGCAAAGGCATCTTTAAATCCTATGTAATTTTCCTGAAAATAATATTTTGCTATGTTTATTTCAATATTAAATTCTATATCTGGTTTTATTGCTTCTATGTATATAGGTATACCACCTTTGCTTTGCCCTGAACTATTTTTGTTTCTGACTTCGTAAATCTTTGTTGAATTTGCAGGCAATTCTACATCTGATATTTTTAGTGCTTTAAATGGGTCTTTTGGTATATCTTTTTTTTCTTTATGATTATTATCATATCTTGTAGCATTTAATAATTTACTTTCAATCAAATCATTATTTATTAATTCTTTTTTAGTTTTATCATCTATGTAATTAAATCGTCCTGCTAATACAAATGTCCTTATAGCACCTTTTATAGATGATCCAGGGATAATAGGTTTATTATTACTCGCCATATTTAATTTTATTGACAAAGTATTGTTTATCTGACTTTTTTCTATCTCTTCTTTATATATTTTATAAAACTCATCTGATACATCAACAACTCTGATTTTTTCAATTTTATCTATATTTTCAATAGCAGTTTTTTTAATTAAATATCTTAAATTACCTATTTGCTTATTTTGTGAATAAGTAATTATTGTATTTTTATCATTTTCGCTTGCCACATTCAAAACATCATCAAGATTTATAACATATAATTTCTTATTGTCATCTATTACATATTCTAATGGGTCTATTTCTTTGCCACTTCCGATATGGACAGGTGTAAGAGTTTTGCATTTTAAAATTATCTTTTCTATTATATCTTCTTTTAATCTTTCCATATCAATCTCCTTTTAAATTAATTTTTAATTTAATTGTAAATGCCTGGCCTGTATGGATAATATCAGGATTGGCATAATTTATATTTTCTATTATTTTTCCATAAATTTCTTTTTGGGTCTTAATCTTTAAAAGTGCACCTTCTTTTATCATAATCAATGGCGTCTTAAAAAATGATTTTTCTTTATTTTCTATACCAGTTGCAAAAGCACAACCCAATTTACCTTTTTTAAGTAATACAGAATAATAAGAATTTTCTAAATCCACTTCATTATTATCAGGGATATAATTTGATAATGATAAAACATAATTTGCATCCTCGCGCTCTTCTATATTTATCTTTTCTAATTTTTCCACTATAAATTGTCCGCATCCAATTGATGTATCTGCACCATATCCATACAGTCCTAATATTTCAAATATGGATTTTAATTGATCACAAGTAAATAAATCTGTTTTTATGTAAATATAGTATTTAAATGAATCTGGAAAAAATTTTTTTTCACTGTAAAATAAAGAATCTTCTTTAGTTGTCCAGGTTAATCTGTTTATTATATTTCTCATTACTACATCTTCACATTTTTTATTTTCTTTACTTTTTTCTTTTTCCCTAGTTTTAATATAATTAAAAAATTCATTCATACATTTTTCTTCTTTTGCAGGTTTTAAAATGTCAGAATTTAATTCATTTTTTACTTTTTCTAAATCTATTAATATTTTATATTTTTTGGTTTTTTTCTTATAAAGGTAATAAGCAAAATCAGGTTCCTTTAATGCTTCTTTTATATCTTTCTCTTGTATTCCATTTAATTTTTCTACAAAACTTTCTTTTATTTTTAAATCTTCTTCAACTGTAAATGGAATTTGTGGTAATTCAATTTTTTCATTTTCAAAAGCAGAAGAAACTATAAAAAATTTTTCTTTATTTTTTATTTTATTTAAAACATCATTAAAATATCCATCACCATTTACAAATTTTACCATCCATAAAAATTGTCCAAACAATGTATCTGATTGTATTTCTGATGTAAATGGTGTTATAGGTTTTATAATTAATCTATAGTTATCCATAAAATTCACCTTTTATATTTTATTGTTATTCTATTTTTAATCTATGTGTATTTCTATTTTCCCATATCCTCTGCTGCCAGAACCACCTATTGAATCTTTTTGTAATAATTCTAACCCTTTATTTACAAAATCAATAATTTCTTTTTCATTATCACCATCAAAAAGTCGTATCATAATACTAAACTCAAACTCTGCTCCCGCAGGAACTCTTTCCATATCTCTTGGATGTTCAGCTGTTCCTGATTTTCTATTTATAACATTTTCTGTTTTTCTTTCTACATATTTATAACCTGTTTTTTGCGCTAATTCTTTTAATTCTTCTTTTGATTTTTCTGTTAAAAAAGCATCTCTGAATATTACTCTACCTACTTCTATTTCATTTGGTATATTTTTAGCATCAGCATTTTTTCCAAAAACTTTACAAATAAGACAATCACTATCACAACAAGAATGCACTTTCCCATTTGGATCAACTTTGCCTGAAGCATGCTCTAATAAAAATCTCATTTTACCTTTTAAAGTAGAACCAGGAATATAAGGAAAATCATCTATGGGATTCCTGATAATTGGATTATCTACGCCACCTATTTCTATGGTATTTTCTTTGCCTCCTATCCTCAAACCTGTCTTGCAAATTATCTTCCCTTTAATTTCTTTGTAATTTAATGCCATTTTTTACCTCCTTTAATTTTGTTTTGGATAATAAGCAACTATTGCTTCCATAACTATAATAAAATTTTTAAAATCTGAATAATCGTTTATTTGTTTAATTAATTCTTCTATATTAGATAAATAATTTTCAAATCCTGATCTCTCATTAGATTTGGCTTTATTTTTTCCATATTCAATTTTAGAAAGAAAAACAGCCATATCTAATTTTAATTTGTCATTATCTGGCTGTTGTGTTTCATATTTATTTTTAAGTGCCATAATTTCATTGTAATATTTTCTTATCTGGTTGCTGGTAATTCCTACTCCTTGTGCAAATTTTTTAACATTTTCAGTAATATGCGTTGCTTTTAAATCTTTCAAACTAAAATTCAATAAAATACTTCTTGGCTGTTGACTGGACTGTTTAGAATGTTTTTTTTCACCATTCATTTTTTTAATCCTCCTTTTTTATTTTTCTATTTTTATATAATACCCAGAATAATGGGATTTTTAGATAATCTTTTGCATTTTCTTTTAAATTTTCTTTTAAATTAA
>JACVJA010000295.1 GCA_015661035.1 Candidatus Calidifonticultor daggyaiensis
TTTCTTTACTGTTAATAAACTTTTCTTTTGCTATTGCTGGTTTTCTTATTGATCTAATGTATATTTTTATCGGCCTCTCTCTTAGCCTTTTTTCACCAACAAATCTGACGTCAGCAAATAATGCGGAAACTTTTTCCTTAGTTTCTTCCTACTCTCCGGGAGATTTAATTAGCCAGATTTTCCGTATAGGTGATTTCAGCATTTTATTACGATCAATATTGGGAATTTTACCCTCAGAGATTAGAACAGTTTTGATATTAATCTTTGACGCACTAGCATTTTTCGCTACAAATGCTCTCCTAAAAGGAGCAATCATAAAAATTGGTGACACTATAAGTAAAGCCGGCCCGTTATGGGGCAGCGCTGCAGCCTTAGCATATTGGACGGTTATCTGGTTTTTATTTTCAAGATTTTCTGTTATTATTCTGGGAGTAATTATTATCAGCTTAACCGCTGGATTTGTCTTTTTCCGACTTTTCGCGGTAATTTTTAAAAATTACATAGAACTTCTAGGTTATATTATTTTTTCGCCATTTATTTTATTAATTGAAGCTATTCCTGGTAAAAATACTTTTTCCCTCTGGTTTAGAAATATTTTTTACCGAATTTTTTCTTTTGCTTTAATAATTTTTGTTTTTCAAATAATTAATATTATCACTAGTTATCAACCAGAAAATTTTACTAAAATTTGGCGTCCTCCATTCATCTACTCAATCGATCCTAATTACATCCATGTTTTATTTGCAATGGGTTTTCTTTTCATCACTCCTGAAATTCTTGAAACAGTTAAACAATTTATAGTCGGCAAACAAGAATTACCTCTAAGTTTTGGTTTAGGGACATTTTTAGGCGGAGCTACTACTGGTGCCAATATAACCGCATCAGGCTTACAAACACTTACTTCATTATCTCAGATGCCGGGAATTAGTTCATTAATTAAAAGAACTCCTTTAGGAAAACATTTACCGCAACCTGTTACTGGAGAAACAATTAATAAATTATTTGAAGCAGCTACGGGAAAGCATCCTCCAAGTGCTGGTCAACAAAAATAGATTAAAACTTAATATCAATGATAAATTTTCATTTATTTAAAGCCAGGTATTTTTAAAATATCTATTCCAATTAATTTTAAAATAAACACGGAAAAAATTATCAACATTAATCCAGAAATACAGGAAGTTATCAACTCTTGAGTTTTCTTTATTTTTTCTGGATTACCTTGGGATATTTGCAACACAAAAGCACTGTAAATAATACAAGTTAAAGCAACTAACCCCCCAAGACCAATTAGTCTGGTAAAAATAAAGTCTTTAATAAATCCCGCTTTTGTATAAGGAACACAACCAAAAGCGGTAAAAATTGAACCCTCCTGACATTCCAAGCATTTACTCTGATCTTTATTATCAAAAATAAAATCTAGACACATTTTTTTATCTTTAAAATTAGGAATAACACAAAGACATTTAGAAATATCAGAGCTATTAGAGGGCGTTAATTTCTGGTAAAGGTTTTTATCTTTCCCGCAAAATAAATTTGAATTTGGAGGTGGAAAATTTTGCTGACAGTCATAGTTATATTGGGTAGAGCTTAATGGAATTGCCGCAATTCCATCAACACAATAGTTTCCTATATTAACTAATGCCCGCTTTTTAATAAGGGCATTCATCTGATTTTGCATATTAGAGAGGGGCCCAACAATAAAACTTAAAAGAGAATCATAGCAAATCAGTCTTACGTGGCCTAAAATTCCCAAATCTGTATCAATTAAACATTGATTTCTTGTAAAATCTTCTATTTGCTTGGTTATATCATACCCTTCAGGTGGAGGTAAACAACAACGTTTACTTTCATCTGTAACTTCTCCTAAACCACAGTTTATTCCCGGCAAATCAACTTGGTTTAGCTTTTTAAATTCTAACTGTTCCTTACTTAACTTAAATTCATCTGTGCATTGAAAACTGTTTAAATTATTCCCTAAACCAGATGGTTTACAAAACGGCTTTGGATTATAATTTTTATCAGCATAATTATAGCAGTTTAACTTAATTTCTGGTTCATAAAAAGATATATTCTCATTTGTTTGTTTTCCTATTTTCGATTTTAACTCAGCTATTTTATTTTCATCTTTTATTTTATGTCCCTTGTCAGAACAGTAATAAACTCTACCACCCTCCGTACCGATATTTAAACAATAGTATTCACCACCTTTGAGCAAATTAACCATCGATGATGATTGATTATTATTATCTAAAGATAGATTTATCTCTATCGGACATATAATATTCTCATTAATTACTCCTGGAGATTTTTTTGCAATATCTCCTCTGTTTACACCAGAAATCGTTAATTTCCTTATTGTATCATTTGAATCAGGAAAAATATCACTTACAGTTAATTTTTTAGTATTTCCTTCATTTGTAGTAACACATATTTCTTCTCCTTCTAAAAATTTTCTCTCCCACTTTGAACCATTACATTCATAATAAGCCCTTTGCAATAAATCAAGATTATTAGCAACAACAGTGACATTTTCTATTGGCGGAATTTCATCACATTTTCTATTACTATTATTATTATTTTTTAAATCATAACAAAAAGACTTCAAACTTATTCCACTGGTAAAATATTCATAAGTTAACGTTGATGAATAATTCGGGTAACCAAGGACGCTAAAATTAGCAAAATCTTCCGGGTCAAATTCTTCATTTAAGGCGCAAATCTTGGTCCCATTAGGAAAAAAATATTTTTTCCCGTTTTTATTGTTTACAATCTGACAACTGCCATTTTGGGATAATACTGAATCTTTAACAGAAGGAGTAATAGCTAAAAAAAATAAAATCGATAAAAAAAAATTTAGTAAAAGCAGAAATTTTCTCATAGAAAAAATATAAAATAAACTTTGAAAATCAGCAACTAAATTACTTGTTCTTTTTTCCCTCTGACTCTTCAATAAACTTTTTTAAATATACAAATAGCAGAAATAAAAAAATATACCACATCATCGTTGGTGCCACATCACCCATCATAAACTCTTCATAGGTCACTTCAAAAACATCTTCCAAATGCTCTTTTGACCAAACTCCTTTTTCTGGTAATACTCCTAACTCATGAGTTAAATTAACAAAATATGTCCGCAATGCATTATTATCCATCGCATAAGCATGGATATTATTAGTTAAAAGTTTTGATAACGAAATATTTTTACCAAATAATAATCTTGCTACCCAGGAAATTGGCCCTAACCATTTCCATTTAGGATCGCGACGAATACTCCTCTCC
>JACVJA010000296.1 GCA_015661035.1 Candidatus Calidifonticultor daggyaiensis
ACGTTTCATACATTCACCCCTTTACTAAAGATTTTTTTAATTGATAAATTGATTGTTCTCAATTTTTAACAATCAAGCTTTTTCTTTTTTTCATCACCTCCCTTTTTTAAATTTCTGTAGTTTTAGCATTAAATTTCTTAAATTACTAGAATTTTCAATGATAAACTACAAAGCTTCTATTTTTATTTTTTAACAATTTACTGTACTCTTTAATGCTAAAACTACATAATACTAAAAATTCTTTAAATTACCCCTAAGCAAAAAATTTATTAATAACGTAACCAGCAGCACCTAGTACACCAGCTTTATCTCCTAATTCAGAAAATAATATTTTTGTCTCTTTTTTAATACTTGCCAGTGATATAGCTTCTACTTTATTTCTAATTTCTTTTAAAAAATTATCACCTGCTTTAGTATAAATACCATGTAAAATTATCATTTGCGGATCATAAATTAATATAATATTTGAAAGACCTATTGCAAACCAATTAATAATATCTTGCATGGCAAAAATAGCAAGTTTATCCTTTAATTTATAAGCATTAAAAATTTCCTCAGGCTTTAAATCTTTAATTGCTTCCTCTGTCAAATTATTATAAAGAATTGAATCTTTAAAGCTATCCTTATTGGAATATAAAATTTTTTTTAATCTATCAACAGACACCATAACCTCAAAACAGCCCTTAGCTCCACATAAACATTTTAACTCTTCATAAGGATTAATAATCATATGCCCAACTTCACCTAAAATTTTATGATGGCCTCTAACTATATCATCATTAATTAGTATACCAGAACCAAGGCCATAACCAGCAAAGATTGAAACAACACTTTTTGCTTGTTTAGCAGCCCCAAAAGTTTTTTCTGCAAAAACCTGAAATCTTGGCAAGTTATCGACAATCATATCTATATTTTTTGGTAATCTTTTTTTTAACATGTTACGAATTGGAATATTTTTTCCCCATGATGAATAATGGGGAGAATAAAAAACTATTCCATGATCATAGTCTGTCAATCCATAAATTCCTACCCCAACACCAATAACTTTTTTAATATCAATATTAGCTTTTTCAATTAGTAGATTAAAGGAATCTAATATTTTATTTATTACAGAATCAAGCTCTTCATTAGCTTTTAAACTTTGTTCAATATTTAATAATATATCACCCTGCAGATTTGTAATAATAGACTTTAGTTTACTAGCTGTAATAGCCATACCAACTGAATAACCACCATTTTTATTAAACTTATAAATATTTGGTTTTTTCCCTCCCTCCTCTGTTGAACTACCTTTACCTGAAATAATAACTAAACCCTTCTCTATATAGTAGTTCATAACCTTCATTATGGTAGGCTTACTTAAATTTGCTTTTTCTGCAAGTTCAGCAACTGATAACTCATTTGCTTCTCTTAATAGATTAAGAATTCTTTTTCTATTTAACTGCTTTAAAACTTTCTGTCTGCCAATAGGATTCATTTAAAAAAAAATATTAGAACAATTTTTAAACTAATATTACAATTTAAGAATAAAATTAATTATAAGCTATTTTATAAGGTAAATTTTTTATAATAATATTAGCAATATATTTCCAGTTTGTCAACTAATTTTTAAAACTAAAATTGAAAACTTAATTAAATAACTTAATTAAAATATTAAAATATTTGAGTACTTATTTATAAGTAATCTATTTAAAGATAATAAAAGTTTTTATTAAAAAAAAAATTAATTATTGTAATTAATGTTGTAATTAAACTATTATAAAAATTTTACCAAGGCTAATTTTTAATATAGCTGATTTTAAATAAAAGAGTTATGGATTTACACTTTTAAAGAGTCATAAAGAAAGAGAATACTAAGTACTATTCTTAATATTAAATTTTAAATTAAGTTTAAACTTATTTATTTTATAAATAATTTTACCAACTAATTTTTTTATCAAATAACAAATAAAAAACAATAAACTTGCAAAAACAACAATTAGTGCACCGCTAGGCATATTTATAAAATAAGAAATTATTAAACCAGTTAAAGTAATAAAAATACCTATAAAAATAGATAAGATTATTATTATTTTAATTTTATAAACAAAAATTTTGGCAATTACAGCTGGAATTGTAAGAAGGGCTATAAGTAAAACTATTCCAACCACTTTTATTAAAACAATTATACAAGTCGCAATAAGCAATAGAAGTAAGTAATAAAAAAAATCAGCAGCCACTCCTAATACCTTAGCGTATTCTTCATCTAAAGAAATTAAAACAAACTCTTTAAAAAAAATGCTGGATAATAATAAAACAAATAAAGTTAGACCCAAAATAAATAAAATATCGCTTTTTGTAATTGTTAAAATATTGCCAAATAAAAAACTAAACAAGTCGGGCGTGTAATCTTTAGTGAGATTAATAAATATAACACCTATAGCCATCCCAAAAGCCCATATTATACCTATAGCGGTATCTTCATTTATTTTAGTTTTTTTACTAATAAAGCCTACAAGCAATGAAATACAAACACTAAAAGGAAAAGCAATAAAAATAGGATTTAATCCCAAAAAAAATCCTAAGCCTATACCGCCAAAAGCTGCATGTGATAATCCACCTGCAATAAATGTAATTTTTTTAGTGACTATAAATGTTCCAACAATACCACAGACTATATTTACTAAAAATGCAGAAATTAAGGCATTTTGTATAAATGAATACTTAAATATTTCCATATTAATTTCAAAATTTTAACTCCAGATTAATTATACTTTAAATCTTAAATGCCTATATACCTAATGGTCTTTTAAAACTCTATGAGGAAGACCATGAGCAATTATTTCAATTGGACAGTTATAGGCCTCTTTTAGTTTTTCAAGGCTACCTTCTTTAGGACCATGATAATATAAATTTTTATTTAAACATGCAACTTTATCAAAATATGCAGAAACAACACTTATATCATGAGTTACTAAAACTACTGTCATGTTTTTATTTAGCTCTAAAATTAAATCATAAAATTCTTTTTGGGCTTTCGGATCAACACTGGTTGTTGGTTCATCAAGAAAAAGCAATTTTGGATTCTTTACTAATGCCCTAGCAATAAGAACTCTTTGAAACTGCCCACCTGATAGCATACTAATATGTAAATCTTTATGCTTTAACATACCAACACTTTCTAAAGCTTTTTGTGCTGCTAAAATGTCATCTTTATTTATTTTTTTTAATGGCCCGTTGTACCTTCCAATTAATACCATATTAAACACATCAATTGGAAAA
>JACVJA010000297.1 GCA_015661035.1 Candidatus Calidifonticultor daggyaiensis
TCCTAAAAATATAAGTTTTATGAAAAATAATTTACAAAAAGGTGAATTAAGATCTGAAAATGACTTTAATTTAGAAAAAGACGAAAAAATGTTTAATAAAATAAAAATAAATGATAACTTAGTAAAAAAAAGAGTTTTTAATTATGATGCAGAAAAAGAGCCTTATTTAAAATCAGAGAATAACAAGCTAAATCAAAAAAAAGTATTTCCAAAAGATTTTTCTGGTGCAATCACTGAAAAAATTAATAATGAAAAAGAGGCTAGTTCAATTATTAATAAGGCAGATATTTTAGATGGAAAGAATTATTTGCTAAAAGAAGATCTTTTGAAGAACGAGACTAAAATTAAGGATGGCAAAGCAAGTCAGTTAAGAATTCCTATATATGAAGATGAGGAATTTGACCAAAATTATAAACTTCCACCAGTTGGCATATTAAAAAAATCTGACTCTTTGTCTCCAAAATTATATAAAAAAAATATTAATGAAAATGTAAAAACATTAAATCAATTATTTTATGATTTTAATCTTCCAGCAAAAATAATCTCTGTTACAAGAGGACCAACTATAACTTTGTATGAAGTAGCCTTATCTCAAGGAACTAAAGTATCAAAACTTTTAAGTCTAGAAGATGATTTTTGTGTAGCTCTTGGCTCACCAGATATTAGATTTTTAGCACCAATACCAGGTAAATCAGCTATTGGAATTGAAGTACCTAATAAGATTAGAAGTTTAGTAACCCTAGGTGATATTTTTATTCCATCAGATAGGGGTTTAATGGAAGACCTTTTAACAGTTCCACTTGGAAAAGACTTCTCTGGTGAAACTGTATATATGACTATTAATAATATGCCTCATGTTTTAATTGCAGGAGCTACAAATTCAGGTAAAAGTGTTTGTCTAAACTCAATTATTATATCTTTATTAATGAAAGTAAAGCCAAGTCAAGTAAAATTTATAATGATTGACCCGAAAATGGTGGAATTAAGTATTTATAATGGTATTCCACATTTGCTGGCTCCAGTAATTGTTGATCCAAGAAAAGCGGCATCAGTTCTATCATGGGTTTTGGAAGAAATGCAGGATAGGTTTAAGCTATTATTGGATTTTAATTGCAAAACTTTAGAAGAGTATAATTTTATGGTTAAAAAAGATATAAATAAGGACCCAGAGTTAAGAGCTCTTCCTTATATTTTAGTCATAATAGATGAACTTGCAGATTTAATGATGGTTGCTGCATCTGAAGTAGAGGATAGTGTTTGCCGTATTGCTCAAATGGCAAGAGCTGTTGGGATACATTTAATAATTTCAACACAAAAACCTATTGTAAAAATTTTAACAGGCCTTATTAAAACTAATATTCCTGCTAGAATAGCTTTTAAAGTTACTGATTATATGGACTCAAGAGTTATTCTTGAACATGCTGGGGCGGAAAAATTAATTGGAAAAGGTGATATGCTTTATTTATCTCCACAGCATAATAGGCCTGAAAGATTGCAGGGTGCTTTTGTAACAACTAAGGAAATAACTTTAATAACAAATTACATCAAAAGTCAGATGAAAGCAGAATATAACCCTGAAATTACTGAAAGGTTTGTAAAAAAGGAGGAAAGAACATTAGAAGACGATGAATTGTTATATGATGCATTAAAAATAGTTGTTCAGGTTGGTCATGCTTCTGCCTCTTTGCTTCAAAGAAAATTAAGACTTGGATATTCAAGGGCTGCTAGAATAATTGACCAGCTTGAAGCAAAGGGTTTTATTAGCGGTTTTGATGGCAGCAGACCAAGAGAAGTATTATTAACAAAAGAAGAACTAAAAGAAATTTTAAAAGAAGATATTAATTAAATGAGAATAATTTACTAAGAATGAAATTTTCAGTATTAAGTATTGGAACAGAGCTTACATTAGGGCTAATAACAAATACAAATGCACAAATAATTGCTCAGTATTTAACAGATTTAGGCATAGAATGCAGTTATATAATAACTGTTAAGGATAATGAATCTGAAATAATTGATGCTTTAGATATTTGTAGCAAATTTAGTGACATTATAGTGGTTTGTGGAGGCTTAGGTCCCACTGATGATGATTTAACAAGAAGTGCATTTGCAAAATTTTTAGGTGAAAAATTGATTAAAATAAATGATTTAGATAAGACAAGTTTGAGGTTTTTAAAGTATATAAATAATGAAAATTTAATAGAAACTTTAACGAGACAATCTTATATTCCTCAAAACGCTGTTGCCATTAAACCAAGAGTGGGAAGTGCATCAGGTTTCATTGTTGAAAAAAATGATAAAATATTCTTTTCAATACCTGGAGTCCCCAGGGAAATGAAAGACATGCTTATTCATGATTTAATCCCATATATTAAGAATTTTTTAAATAGAAAAAAAATTCAAATCAATAACGAGATTATCCAAAAATTAATTCTTTATACAACTGATATTAGTGAAAGTCAATTAGAGTATTCCATTAAAGATGTAAAGAAATTAGCAGCAGAATTAAATATTGATATTGGAGTGACTGCAAGTCCTGGATTAATAAAAATAATGCTAATTGCAAAAACAAAAAATAAAAACCTTGGTAGAAAAAATTTAGAAGAGATTAAAAGGCAAATTTTTAATTTAATAGGAGATAATATTTATCAAATAGGCGAAGGAACTATAGGCGATAGTATAAAAAGTGTAATTAATAACTGTAAAAAAAATATAACTATAAGTGCTGCTGAATCTATAACTGGTGGATTAATTTCAAGCCTGATAACTGATACCCCTGGAAGCTCAAATTATTTTTTGGGATCCATAATATCTTACAGTAATTATGCTAAAAATAAATTATTAAGAGTGGATAATAACTTATTAAATAAGGAAGGTGCAGTAAGTATTGATGTATGTATTGAAATGGCTAAAAATTGCCAAAAGATTTTTAGCTCAGATTTTGCAATTAGTGTTACAGGTTATGCAGGTTCTTCTCAAAATAGTTTAGTTCAATATAATGCAAAAGAAGATGTAGGTTTGGTTTTTTCATGTGTAATTACTCCAAATGGCTTAATTGAAACTTATGAAAGAAAATTTATTGGTACAAGAACTGATATAAAATTTTTCCATTCTCTGAAGATGATCTCACTCTTCAAATTAATTAAATACTTGTGCTAATGAGAATTTAGGGATAAATTTTGAGGAGAAAGAGTGATTGATAATAGGTGTTTGATCAATCAATCCTGAAATTCTGTCTATGTTGACCAATTGTT
>JACVJA010000298.1 GCA_015661035.1 Candidatus Calidifonticultor daggyaiensis
ACAGAAGGTTATAAATTTGAACCTGAAGGGTCTAATAGGTGTGTTATTTGCTTTGAAATTAGAATGTCAAAAACAGCTATAGTGGCAAAATCTAAAAATTTTAACTACTTTGCAACAACCTTAAATGTAAGTCCGCATAAAAATTCAAAAACTATTAGTAAGATTGGTAATAAAATTGCACAAAAATATGGCATTGCATTTTTAGATTTTGATTTTAAAAAAAACGATGGGTTTAAAAAAACAATTAGTATGGCAAAAGAACTAAACCTATACAGACAAAATTATTGCGGATGCTTATATAGTTTAAAAAAATAATAATTTATTATTTATAGTTAAAATTTTATAAATAGCTTATATATACTTAGAAAAATATTGTAAGAATTGCTTAAAAGATAGAAATATTGTTAAACCTTTGTTATTTAAATATAAATATATTGCTAATACTTAAACATTTCTCTAACATAATTTACAATTGCTTTTCCAAGCTTTTTTATATCTTCCGGTTCATAATGAACTCCATCAATTTTACTTGGTTTAATTATTTCTGCAACATTGACAAATTTGCAACCATACATTTCAGCTATTTTTTGATAGTTTTTTGCTAAATCTTTTGACTTTTGAATACCATCTTTGCCAAACAAATCATTTAAAGCTGTTAATTGTCCAAGAGGAGGCGGACATAAAAGTAAAACTTTTGGAGCTTTTCCACCAGGGCCTGCACCGCTATTTTGAATAGTATTTATCAAAATTCCTACTCCCATTGCTATATCAAATGCCGATGCACTAAATTTAACTTTTAAATCATTTGTTCCTAACATTAATATGACAAGGTCAATTGGAGCATGCGATTCAAGACAAGGTATTAAATATTTTAAACCATTTTTATGAGCACCTTCAGTAGGATCATCCCAAACTGTAGTTCTTCCATTTAGCCCTTCTTCTATAACTAACCAGCCACTTCCAAGCTCCTTTTGTAAAATTCCTGTCCATCTTTTTTCCCAAGGCAACCTATAATTACTTGCAACAAATGGGGTTTTTAGAAAATCTAAATCTACAGGAATTGTACCGTGTGTATTTGAATCACCATAGCATAAAATTGTTTTCATAAAAATTTGTTTCCTTTTAAAATTTAAAAAATACAAATTTTGTTTTTTAAAAAATTAATCTTGTTAATCTTCAATTTTTTCTTGCAGTTTTTTTATCCTAAACCTTTTTACTAAACTATTTGCAATTATTAAAACAGCTATAATTGTTATCACATCTAGTATATATACAACTTTAATACCTAAAAAATAGCTGCTATCTACTCTTATATATTCAATTATACTTCTATAAACAGCATAAACCCCCAAATAAGTACAAAAAATTAAACCATCTGGAAAACTATTTGGCCTTTTCTTATATATTCTATGAATAAATAGCAATAAAGCAAACAAAGCCAAGTTAGCCAAAAACTCATAAAAAAAAGTAGGATGAAAATATTGTGCATTTGAATACTCAACTGGTCTATTTATCGGATCAATGTAAATTCCCCAAGGAAGAGAAGTCGGTTTTCCAAAAGCCTCTTGATTAAAATAATTTCCCCATCTACCAATTGCCTGACCTAATATTAATGCTGGTGATAATATATCAGCCCATGTCCAGAAATTTAGCTTTCTAACTTTACAAAAAATTAAAAGGGCAATAACACCGCCAAGCATAACCCCTTGTATAGCAAGCCCGCCTCTTCTAAATGCAAAAATATAAGATAAATTTTTACTATAATAAGACCAATTTACAACAACATGTAAAAGTCTTGCACCTATTACACCTGAAATTACTGCAAAGGGAGCAAAATTTATTACTTCTTCTGCTTTTTGATTTCTATATTTTGCTAAATAATAAGATAAAATAATACCAACAACTAAAGCTATCGCTATTAATATACCATACCATCTAATCTCAAAATTTCCAAAACTAAAAGCAATTGGATCAATTGAAAACAATTAAGTACCTCCTATCTACTACATAATAACTATATAATTAATCTAATATATAATCAAAAAAGAAAAATTAAATAAAGTTTATTTAAATACTAAAATAATAATAACATACAGCAAAAAAAATCTATATATTTTACTTTGTTAATTTTAAAAATTAATTCTTGAAAGAAATGGAATTTTTGCCATCATAAAACTTATTATTTTAAGCATTGAATTTGTTACAAAAATTAATCCTAAAGCTATAAGAAATATACCGCTAATAATTGAAATAATATTCAAATACTTATTAACTCTTTTTAATATTTTTACGAAAAAGCTTATAAAAATACTTGATACTATAAAAGGCAATCCTAATCCTAATGAGAACACAATTAGCAGTATTATGCCTTGATAAAATGTTTCCATATTACTTGCTAAAAGAAGTATACCAGATAATATCATTCCAACACATGGAACCCAACCAAAAGAAAATATTATCCCGAATAAAAAAGACCATAAATATCCAGTTTTCAAAGTTTCGGGCATTTTAATTCTTTTTTCAAAATTTAAAAAACGTATCTTAAAAATTCCAGTGTAATGAATTCCAAAAATAATTAAAATTATCCCGCCAATTCTGTTAAAAATTGATAAATAATTTTTTAGCAGTTGACCAATAAAAGTAGCGGTTGAACCTAAAAGTATAAATATTATCGAAAAGCCTAAAAAAAATAAAATACTGTTTAAAATAGTATAAGCTTTATCTGATAACTTGATTTTTTCTCCCTTTGAAATCGCATTTCTTGACATAATTCCAAGATAAACTGGTACTAGCGGTAATATGCATGGTGATATAAAAGATAAAATACCAGCTGCAAAAGAAGATAATATAGAAATTTCAAACATATTAATTAACTTATCTGATTTATATATTTTTATGATATTTTTGTAATCCGTAGTTCTATATATTTATATAATTTCATATGTGCATAAACACATATGAACTTTAGAAAATACTAATAAATAAATTATATTATCATAATCATAATTTTATTATTTTATTATTGTATAACTGTATAATTAGTTAATTTCACTTTTATTTTTAAAAATTTTAAAACTTTTAGTGACTTAATAAATACTCAATAGCTGAAACCAATCTGTCTTTAGAAATAATTCCAACTTGGCCATAAACTATATAACTATTTTTATCAATTATAAAAGTAGTTGGTATTGAGTTCACACCCCACGCAGTAAATATTTTTCCAGTGTCATCTAACAGTATTGTATA
>JACVJA010000299.1 GCA_015661035.1 Candidatus Calidifonticultor daggyaiensis
AATTATTCCTCTGTCTATATTTAAACCAATTTGGTTAATAAAAGAAATATTTGGCTGTACACCAACAGAAATTATTAATAAATCACAATCCAGTTCATTTTGGATAATTTTGCTTTTAATAATTTTCTTATTACTATCTATGCCATCTATAATATCACTACTTAAGTTATTTTTACTTAACCTAACACTATTATTTTTTTTAATAGATTTACTAAATATGACACTTTTTATTTTATTATTTTTAACAACTAAAGCATCAATACTTGTTGATGTTAATATTTTACTTCCCTTTTGCTTAAGCTTTTCCTTTACCAAATTAGAAGTAATATAATCAAATGATGCGGACAATATTGTATCAGCTAATTCAATTATAGTAATTTTTTTATTTAGGCTTAAAAACGCTTCTGCAGCTTTTAATCCTATTAAACCTCCGCCAAGAATTACTACATCTTCTACTTTATTTTTATTAATATAATCTTTAATCATAATAGCATTGTCTAAAGTAGTTAAAGTAAATACCCCATCAGGTAAATTATTATGTTGCAACTTTAGATTATTGCTGGTAGGGACAATTGTCTTATTATCATTACCCCCGATTGGTATAACTTTTGATACATCATCCTTATTATTTTTCTCAAAATTGATAATATTAATTTCTGGTATAATTGGTTTAGCTCCACTTGCAATTAAAAGCTTTGAATAATGATACTTTTTATTATCTTTTGTTATAACTTTATTTTCTCCCGGCATGACTTCTACAACTTCAGAATTTAAAAAAAGTTCAATATTGTTACTTATATAAAATTTTTTATCTTTAAAATTAATCTGATTTAAATCTAGCTTTCCAGCTAGGTAATAGGTAATTAATGGCTTTGAATAATTAAAATATTGTTCATTAGTTAAAACACATATACTTCCAATTTTATCTAATTTCCTAACAGAATATGCAGCAGATAAACCTGCTGCTGAGTTGCCAATAATTAAATAACCAAATTTTTTAAACTCTTTACTCATTTTTTTACCTTAAAGAACCACTCATTTTTTATTTTCTTTAAATTTTAATGCTTCATTAGGACAATTTTTTACACAAACAGGTATTAGTTCATCTGGACACAAATCGCATTTTGACGCAACTTTTTTTACTGCTAAATTTTTTTTAATGACTCCATATGGGCAAACCATAATACAACTCCAGCAACCAACACATTTATTCTCATCACAAGATACGATACCTGTATTTTCATTTTTGATCATCGCCCCAGAAATACAAGCATCAATACACGGAGCATCATCGCAATGCCTGCACTGAATAGCAAATGAGTTAAAACCAATCTCTTCCACTAAAACTCTAGCGAGAACATCTTCTTGATCTTTTTTAAATGCTTTTAAAACTTTCTTACTTTTCGAATGCTTAACTTGACAGTAAATCTCACAAAGCCTACATCCAATACAATAACTTTCATCAATAAATATCTTCTTCATCGCACTTTCTTATCCTATTTAAAAATTTTTTTATTACTTTTATTTAATAATTTAAGTAACTTAATAACAAAATACTCTATTAAAAAATTACTAAGAATAAACTACCAAGCTTCACCTGCATGCTTTATCCCCAATACAGCAAGTTCTCTTTCATTTAAATTAATTCCTCTTAAATGTTCTCGGTTTCCCCTTAAACTCTCGATAGCATTAATTCCAGCTCCACCAAGCATTTCTTTTATTTCAAGTGACCAAGCTTTAAGTAAGCCTAGCAATCTTCTTTTACCAATTTCAGGATTAATTCTTTTAGTTAGATAAGGGTCTTGAGTTGCAATTCCCCAATTGCATTTTCCAGTATAACATTTTTGACATAAATGACAGCCTAAAGCAAGAAGCGCAGCTGTAGCAATATATACTGCATCTGCACCTAAAGCAATGGCTTTTATAATATCAGCACTTGAACGAATAGAACCACCAACTATAATTGACGCTTTTTGTCTTATACCTTCCTCTCTTAACCTAGTATCAACTGCAGAAAGAGCAAGTTCTATAGGTATACCAACATTATCTCTAATTATTTGAGGAGCTGCACCTGTTCCGCCTCTAAACCCATCTATTGATATAAAATCAGCTCCAGCTCTCACAATCCCACTAGCTATTGGAGCAATATTATGTACAGCAGACACTTTTACACCTACTGGCTTTGAATAATTAGTAGCTTCTTTTAATGCATAAATTAATTGAGATAAATCTTCAATTGAATAAATATCATGATGAGGTGCTGGTGAAATTGCATCTGTTCCTAATGGTATCATTCTTGTTAATGATATATCTTCACTAACTTTCTCGCCTGGTAGATGTCCACCAATGCCAGGTTTTGCCCCTTGACCAATTTTAATTTCAATAGCAGCAGAATTATTTAAGTATTCTGTATCAACTCCAAACCTTCCAGAGGCAACCTGAACAATAGTATTTTTTGAATACTTTTGTAGAGATTTATGAAGCCCGCCTTCACCAGTATTATAATAAGTACCAAACTCATATGCTGCTTCAGCTAATGACCTACAAGCATTTAAACTTATCGAACCAAAAGACATTGCAGAAAACAATATTGGTGCTGAAAGTTCCAAATATGGTGGTAATTTTGTTTTTAAAGTAAGATTATTTTTATCAATTATTAATTTATCTGGTTTCGATCCAATAAAGGTTCTAATTTCCATTGGTTCCCTTAAAGGGTCTATTGATGGATTTGTGACTTGTGAAGCATTAAACAATAAATAATCCCAATACACAACATAAGGTTTATCAGTACCCATTCCCGTTAAAATCACTCCTCCAGATTCAGCTTGCTTATAAATATTTTTTATTAACGAAGCAGTCCAGTTATAATTTTCCTTAAAGTAAGGTTGTTTTCTTTCAATTCTTAAGGCTCCAGTTGGACATAAAGATTCACATCTGTGGCACCCAACACATTTATCGTCATTACTATTAATAATTTTATCCTCAGCATCATATTCATGTACATCATTTGAACATTGCCTTACACAAACCTCACAATTTATACACTTTTCTAATTCTCTTTTTACTTCAAACTCTGATTGGTCTAATTTTACTCCCATAGCAATTCTTTTAAATTCTCATATATTATTATAATTTATTTTAAATTTCTTTATTCAAAGACTTATCAAAAATTTATCGAAATAATTCTTTTAAGAATTTATTAATCTCAAAACTACTTTTTAATTTTCTGCCTTAATTATTT